>NZ_JACCQB010000100.1:0-9235 GCF_015712265.1 Burkholderia sp. 9777_1386
CCGGCTTCGGCTTCCTTCAGAAACCCGATGATTTGCTGTTCCGTAAAGCGCTTCTTCATGTTCGTCTTCTTCTCCGAAAACGAACTTTACTAGACTCCAGCTGGCCCTGTTTGCAGGGGGCAGGTCAAGCGCTCCGAAGGCCGGGACGGGCACGGCGTAGTCCTTCGGGTACAAGCAGCACGCTGCCGATCGGGTGGTCGCCAGCCAGGTTGAGGAAGCCGTGCAGCGGTGGCAGCTTCATCAGCTCGGCCGACAATACAGCCTGAGGGGAAGACCAGCAACGACAGCCCAAGCAGTTGGATGGAGGTTTTCATCAATCCAAGGACCGATTCACCCTCGAACATGTCACCGGTCTGTCGCAACAAGCCTACGTACATCGCCCTGCACAAGCGCGGCCGCGCACCACGCGATTCAAACTGCACAAGTTCGTGGAGATGAAAACGTGCTGACATCCAGATTGCTCAAATTGAGTGGTCTGAGGTTTCTATGGATGCCTCCTTACGCCTGGGCCTGGGCCTGGGCCTGGGCCTGGGCCAGGCTGGCTCGGACTTGGCTAACCATCGGCGGGTTGCAGTGGGCGGCAATCGCGCGACACAGCAGCGGCGTTTCGGTCACTTCGATTGGCGCTGTCGTGCTGGCGCTCGACAGCGCGATCAGTTTGTCGAACAGCTCGATGCGCAGTTGGTTGACTTGCAGCGCTTCGGATTCGCACTCAACGACGCGGCGAATGTGCGCGGAAACGCTTACGCCAAACTCGGCGGCTGTTGCGTAGAGGTCGTTATAGTGGCCACTCGGCAACCGAACG
The DNA here is from genome assembly GCF_015712265.1 of Burkholderia sp. 9777_1386. Classification (NCBI taxonomy): domain Bacteria; kingdom Pseudomonadati; phylum Pseudomonadota; class Betaproteobacteria; order Burkholderiales; family Burkholderiaceae; genus Burkholderia; species Burkholderia sp. 9777_1386. The sequence goes on from NZ_JACCQB010000100.1 coordinate 806, forward strand.
GTGAGAATCTTTGTGATCATGCAAAATCTCACTTCGAATCAAAGTCAGATGCAGTTCGTTTGCGCTCCGCAGCCGGATCCACCTACGCGTGGATGCGCGCTCAGCACAGCTTCCATGGCATCCCATGGGATGCGTCCAGTGTGTAGCTCCTTAGTGGTACGACGAAGCCTGTGCAGACAGATCGCCCCTGATACCTCAGCGGTTCGACCTACATTTGGCCCCGTATGCGAGGCGTTAGCGAACAGAATGCAGAAAGTGTTACTACCAAGGTGGACGACAAATTAGGACGTGCTTACCACAAAAATTACAATATTCTTACGCACCACCCTCCCAGCCAGTTTCAACAACGAAACCCAAAATCAGGTTTTGGAAGATTAAGCGGAAAGACATGAGCGCCAAGAGCGAGATAGAATCCGAAGCGCATATAGTTCAACCCCGCACGGTGAGAGCTCTATCTGACATGGCACAAGATATGGGCTTCATCGAAGCGATAAACAGGGGCGCCACATCGTTTGAACCTCGAAGAATAAAGCACAGTCCTCCTCTTCTCGTTCCAGGGTCGCTAGGCACCTATACGGACCAGCACAATAAAACTCTAAGCATCTTCAGGCTAATCAATGAATTTGATCCAACAACAGTTTTTCATCGATCTAGAAAAGAAACTTTGGACCGCCGCTGACAAACTACGCTCCAATCTTGACGCTGCCGTCTACAAGCATGTCGTACTGGGCCTGATCTTCCTGAAATACGTGTCGGACGCATTCGAGGAGCGCCAACGTGAGTTGAATGCCCAGTTCCGTGACCCGGCGCATGACTACTACATGACCCCTGAGGATTACGCCGACGACTATGAGGGTCATATCGCCGCCGAACTGGAGGTGCGCGATTACTACCTGGAAAAGAATGTCTTCTGGGTGCCACTGGAAGCGCGCTGGCAAATCCTGCGCGATTGTGTGCAACTACCGCCCAAGGCACCGCTGCCCTGGAACAAGCCCGGAAAAGATGAACCGGAAGAGATGCGCAGCGTGGGTTGGCTTATAGACAATGCCATGGAGGCCATCGAGCGCGAGAACGCCAAGCTCAAGAACGTGCTCAATAAAGACTTCGCGCGCACGCAGATCGATAGTCACAAGCTGGCCGACCTGATCGCCCACTTCTCCGACACCAACTTCAGCCAGCCCAGCTACGACGGCCAGCCTTTGAGCCTGAAGAGCAAAGACATCCTCGGCCACGTCTACGAGTACTTCCTTGGCCAGTTCGCCTTGGCCGAAGGCAAGAAGGGCGGCCAGTACTACACGCCCAAGAGTATCGTCACCCTCATCATTGAGATGCTGCAGCCATTCATGGGCCGGGTGTACGACCCAGCGATGGGCTCGGGAGGCTTCTTCGTGCAGAGCGAGGAATTCATCGAGCAACATGGCGGTAAGCCTGCCGATGGCAAAACCGGTCAGATCAGCGTCTATGGGCAGGAAAGTAACCCGACCACCTGGCGCCTGGCCGCGATGAACTTGGCAATTCGCGGTATTGACTTCAACTTCGGCGGCCAACCCGCTGATACGATGCTCAATGACCTTCACCCCGACCTGCGCGCCGACTATGTGATGGCCAATCCCCCCTTCAACATGAAGGAGTGGTGGAACGCTAGGTTGGAGAACGACCCGCGCTGGCTGGTGGGCACCCCGCCGCAAAGCAACGCCAACTTCGCCTGGCTGCAGCACATGCTCTACCACCTGGCCCCTACCGGCAGCATGGCGCTGTTGCTGGCCAATGGCTCGATGAGCTCCAACACCAACAATGAAGGCGAGATCCGCAAGCAGCTGATCGAGCGCGACTACGTGGAGTGCATGGTGGCACTGCCGGGACAGCTGTTTACCAACACGCAAATCCCGGCCTGCATCTGGTTCCTCACCAAGGACAAGGCAAACGGCTTTAACTTCGACAAGAAGAAGCGCAACCGTCGTGGCCAGTTCCTGTTCATCGACGCCCGTCTGCTCGGCTACATGAAAGATCGCGTGCTGCGTGACTTCACACTAGACGACATCAAAAAGGTGGCCGATACCTTCCACGCTTGGCAACACGGTGAAGGCTATGAAGACGTGCCGGGCTTCTGCTTCTCGGCCTCGCTGGAAGACATCCGCAAGCACGAACACGTGCTAACACCGGGCCGATATGTGGGCGCCGAAGAGCAGGAAGACGATGGTGAAGCCTTTGCCGACAAGATGGTACGGCTGACGGCCCAGCTTTCGGAGCAGTTTGCCGAGAGCGCCAAGCTGGAGGGCGAGGTCAAGAAGAACTTGGCGGGGTTGGGTTATGGCTTCTGAAGTCCAATGGTTTCAAAAGCCACTAGGAGAAGTGACCTTTAATCACGACGGGAAAAGAAAACCTGTCAAGGAATCCGAACGAAGGAAAGGACCATACCCCTACTATGGAGCGTCCGGAATTGTTGATCACGTGGATGGCTACTTATTTGAGGGTCGCTATCTTTTGATTGCCGAGGACGGAGAAAATCTCCGTACCCGGCAAACTCCAATTGCGTTCATGGCAGACGGGAAATTTTGGGTAAACAACCACGCTCACATCGTCACTGGAAACGGCGAAGTAATGACGGAATATCTGCAGTACTTCTTGCAAAATGCAGACATCCAGCCGTACCTTACTGGCGCCGTGATGCCCAAGCTAACACAAGGAAACTTAAACAGAATCCCAATCAGTTACCCTGACTCCAAGTATCAGAATTCGATCATTCAAGTGCTTGGGTCCCTCGACAAAAAAATCAACCTAAACCGCCGAATCAATCAAACCCTAGAAGCCATGGCGCAAGCTATCTTCAAATCATGGTTTGTCGATTTCGACCCGGTCAAAGCCAAGATCACCGCCATTCAGGAAGGCCGCGACCCGCTGCGCGCTGCGATGAGTGCCATCAGCGGCAAGCTTGAGGCCGAACTCGATTCGTTGCCGCCCGAGCAATACGAACAACTCATCGCCACTGCTGCACTGTTCCCGGATGAGATGGACGCATCGGCGTTGGGGGAGATTCCGAAGGCGTGGGCATTTCAGGCTGCGAATTCGTTGACCGAGGTCGGGATTGGCAAAACTCCGCCAAGAAAGGAGCCCCAATGGTTCACTGAAGGCGAGGGAGATTGGCGCTGGGTGTCCATCAAGGACATGGGAGCCAATGGCGTATTTCAGCAGCGATCTTCAGAATTCCTTACATCTGAGGCAGTCTCGCGTTTCAATGTGCGTGTCGTGCCAGATCGAACTGTACTGCTGAGCTTCAAGTTGACCATCGGTCGAGTTGCTATCTCGGATGGCCCGATGGTGACAAATGAGGCAATCGCTCATTTTAAGTTACCTAACGACGCCGCGATTTCATCGGAGTACCTGTATCTGTATCTAAAGGGCTTCGACTATTCGACGCTCGGAAGCACGTCATCAATTGCCGACGCTGTGAATTCAAAAACCATCCGTGAAATGCCAATCATTTTGGCGAATCGCGACATTATGGATATATTTTCTAAAATCATCACGCCTCTATTTGATGAAATCCGAAATCGACAGAACGAGATTTCATCTCTTAGCGCGACACGTGATGCCCTGCTGCCCAAGCTGCTTTCTGGCGAGATTGAGGTACCTGCATGAAGCATCTCAAGCCGATATTCGCAGACGCTTTGGCCCAGGAGCAGAATCTCTTTGTCGACAAGGGGCGAGTGCACATCCGAAACAAGCATTGGGCCCCTGATGAGATTCTGGAGGGATTGCTTGATCCTGATGCCTACGACGATCTTTTCCTAGACTGGGTGCAGGAGCGCAAAGAAGAGCTAATCGAGTCGGCAAAGACCATATTGGATGAATTCGGCTTGCAAGACCGCTTTGGCAAACTCAAAGAGGTTTACGCCAGAGGCGCAGTGGTTCCTTTTGTCGGTGCTGGCTTGTCTGTTTCGAGCGGCTATCCAGGGTGGACTGCTTTCCTCAAGCAACACATCCGCGAGACGGCGATCGATCCCGGTGAATTCGACCAAATCCTGCTTGCGGGCCAATATGAGCAAGCAGCTCAGAGACTGGCAGATGCCCTCGGGCCCGCGTTCAATGAAGCGGTGGAAAACTCCTTTGGGCGCTCGCGTGAAATTTCAGGATGCGTGCAATTGTTGCCGCACGCCTTCGATTCCTGCGTGATTACCACGAATTTCGACGACGTGACCAAGCGCTGCTATGAGGCAGCTGGAAAGCCCTTCTCGGAAGAGTTGTCAGGGGACCACTCCCGAGAACTTCCAAGGAAACTGGCCGAGGGCAAGAGAATACTGCTCAAGCTGCATGGAACCTCTACAAGTCCACGCGGCAGAATTCTTACTGCGGCCGAGTACCAGAAGCACTATGGTGATGACGAAGAATTGCAGAAAACGATAGAGGCGATCTGTTCCAAGACGTTGCTGTTTGTTGGCTGTAGTCTGACAGTCGACCGTACCCTCACGGCGATGCGAACGTTTGTGCAGGCCAATGGACATGACAATGTCGCACGACACTATGCGTTTCTGCCCGTACCGGGTAGTGATGCGGAGCGGATTGCGCGGCGAGACGCGTTGATTGAATGCAATGTCTATCCGATGTGGTACCCGGCGGGAGCGCACGATGAATCTATCGAGGCGCTCTTGCTCGCGCTAATGGAAACGTCATGACCATTGGCGTAGAACATATCGACTTGTGGCGTGGCCGCGCTTCCGAAACCCAGAACGTCGAATTCAAAGAGGCTGGCCGCAGCACGCTGCCACCGGTCATCACCGCGACCATGGAGCAGAGGCTGGTGAAGAGCGATCCCAATGCGTTGGACTCACGGCGCTATGCGCGGTACATCTCGGCGCAGGCATAGCCGCCATTTCACCGCAAATGGAGGGCACACACCAATGCCAATGCAACTTTTACAAAGAATTTCTCATTTCATCGCCAACCAGATCGGTGATCTGGCAGCCTGGGGAGGCGCAAGGGTTCCAACATGCTGAACGAACAACAACTCGAGGAACTCTGCCTGGGCTGGTTCCAGGAGACCGGATGGCGTTTCGCCCACGGCCCAGACATTGCGCCGGACAGCAGCGCACCGGAGCGTACCGACTACCGGCAGGTTGTTCTGCGCGAGCGCCTCATGACTGCGCTGGCCCGGATCAATCCGCACATCGCGCCTGTAGCCCTGGAGCAGGCAGCGCATGCGCTGCAGTCCGTGAGCGAGCCGCAGATGGTGGTGCGCAACCGCAACGTGCACCGCCTGCTGCTGAACGGCCTACTGGTGGAGTTTGCGCAGGGTGATGAGAAGAAGACCGATCTGGTGCACTTCATCGACTTTGCGCACCCGAGCAACAACGACTTCCTGGTGGTGAACCAGTTCACCATCACCGGCACCAAGCAGCCGCGGCGGCCCGATGTGATCGCCTTCGTGAACGGCCTGCCGTTGGCGGTGGTGGAGTTGAAAACCCCCGCCAATGAACAGACTGACGTGTGGGATGCGTTCAACCAGCTGCAGACCTACAAGGACGAAATCGGCGACCTGTTCAACGGCAATGCCGCCTTGGTGGTCAGCGATGGCTGGACAGCACGTGTCGGGTCACTCACCGCGAATGCGGAGCGCATGCTGCCCTGGCGCACCATCGCCAACGAAGACGACCGACCTCGTCTGCAGATGGAGCTAGAGACGGTGGTACGTGGCTTCTTCAACCCCGAGCTGTTTCTGGACTACGTGCGGCACTTCGTGCTGTTTGAGCAGAATGGCGAAAGCATTGTCAAGAAGATCGCAGGCTACCACCAGTTCCATGCGGCGCGCGAGGCGGTACGCGCCACGGTGATTGCCGCGCAGGACGCCGACAAGGGCGTCCTGGAGGTACACGAAGAGCGTGCCAGCTACGCCAAGGAGGTGAAGCCAGGTTCGCGCAAGGCCGGCGTGGTTTGGCACACCCAGGGCTCGGGCAAGAGCATTACCATGGCCTGCTACGCGGGTAAGCTGCTGCAACAGCCCGAAATGAAGAACCCCACGCTGGTGGTGGTAACCGACCGCAACGATCTGGACGGCCAGTTGTTCGCGACGTTTAGCGCCGCCAGTGACCTGCTCAAGACCACTCCGGTTCAGGCCGTGGATCGCGACGAACTGCGCGAGATGCTGGCCTCTCGCGAGGCGGGTGGCATCATCTTCACCACGGTGCAGAAGTTCGCGCTGCTGGAGGAGGAAGAGGCACACCCTCTGCTCTCTGACCGCACCAATATCGTGGTGATCTCGGATGAGGCCCATCGCAGCCAATACGGTACCAAGGGCCGTCTGGATACCAAGACTGGCAAGTACGTGTTCGGATATGCAAAGCACTTGCGCGATGCGCTGAAGAATGCCACCTTTATCGGGTTCACCGGTACGCCCATTGCGCTGGAGGACAAGGACACCCGCGCGGTGTTCGGTGACTATGTCAGCATCTACGATATCCAGGATGCAGTCGACGACGGTGCCACGGTGCCCATCTTCTATGAGAGTCGCCTGGCCAAGCTGGATGTAAACCAGGCCGAAATCGACGCGCTCAACGAGCAGGTGGACGAAGTCGTCGAGGACGAAGAGGATATCGCCAGCCGCGAGAAAACGAAGAGCGAGTGGGCGGCTTTGGAAAAACTGGTGGGCTCAAAACCTCGGTTGCAGCAGGTCGCACGAGACTTGATCCAGCACTTTGAGGCACGCGTCTCCGTGATAGACGGCAAGGCAATGATCGTGTGCATGAGCCGTGACGTCTGCGTGCAGCTCTACAACGTCATCTGTGTGGGCGACGAAAATAGCCCCCCCCTGCGGCCCGAGTGGCACAGCACCGATCCGGAGCAAGGTGCAATCAAGATCGTGATGACTGGCTCGGCCGCTGACAAAGCCCTGTTGCAGCCGCACCTCTACAGTAAGCAGGTGAAGAAGCGGCTGGAGGCGCGCTTCAAGGACGTGAAAGACCCACTCAAGCTGGTGATCGTGCGCGACATGTGGCTAACCGGATTTGATGCCCCGTGCTGCCACACCATGTACATCGACAAGCCCATGAAGGGCCACAATCTGATGCAAGCCATCGCCCGCGTCAACCGGGTGTTCAAGAACAAGCCGGGTGGTCTGGTGGTCGATTACATTGGTGTTGCCAATGAGCTGAAGGCCGCACTTAAGACCTACACCGATGCAAATGGCAAGGGTGATCCCACACACAATGCAGCTGAGGCCCTGTCGGTACTGCTGGAGAAGATGGATGTCGTGCGGGGCATGATGCATGGCTTTGACTACAGAACATTCGAGACGCAGGCGATGCAGCTGCTGGTGCCGGCAGCCAACCACATCCTGGGGCTGAAGGACGGCAAGACGCGTTTCCTCGACACCATGGTGGCGGTGGCCAAGGCGTTCTCACTTTGCAGCACGCTGGACGAGGCAGGAACCCTGCGCAAGGAGATCGCCTTCTTCTCGGCCATCAAGGCCGCCATCGCAAAGTTCACGACCGTGGACAAGAAGCGCAGCGACGCGGAAAAGAACAGCGTACTTAAGCAAATTCTGGACAACGCCATCATCTCGGATGGCGTGGCCGACGTGTTCGCATTGGCGGGGCTGGACAAGCCGAACATCGGCCTCTTGTCGGACGATTTCCTCGAAGACGTCCGCAAGATGGAAAGCCGCAACCTGGCGGTGGAACTACTGGAAAAGCTACTACGCGACGAAATCAAAGCGCGTGCCCGAAACAACGTGGTGCAGGAGAAGAAGTATGGCGACCGTCTGTTGGAGACCCTGCGCAAATACCACAACCGTGCGATTGAAACGGCCCAGGTCATCGAAGAGCTGATCAAGATGGCCAAGGATTTCCAGGTCCTCCTGGAACGAGAGGCCGCGCTTGGTCTGGGTCAGGACGAGATCGCCTTCTACGACGCCCTCGCGAACAATGAAAGCGCCGTGCGGAAGTTGGGTGACGAGGTGCTCAAGAGGATCGCAATCGAGATTACCGCGAAGCTGCGGGCCAGCACCACGGTGGATTGGCAGGTGAGGGAGAGCGTGCGCGCAAAGCTGCGGATCCTGGTGCGGCGTACGCTGAAGAAGTGGAAGTATCCCCCGGTGGGTGAGGAAGCAGCTATCGAGCTGGTGCTCAAGCAGGCGGAGTCTCTGTCGAATGCGTGGTCGACGTAGTGCAAAGCGCTCCGGGTCTTAATGGCCGCGGCGTAGTCGGGACGCTCTGTCGATACAATCGGCTAAATTGTCACATACGAAAAACTACGGGGTAATTTATGAGCAGATACTGCGGGGATGACGATCCTAAATCCATCTTAGAGGCTGGAGCAGCCCCCTGAAACGCCGGACACAGTCACCCACTTACAATAACGGGTAGGCATAGGACTGTGTTTTTGACTAACACTAGGCAGGAAGTGATGGAAGTGTTGACGGGCCCGGAGCGTCGGCGG
>NZ_JACCQB010000101.1:0-7770 GCF_015712265.1 Burkholderia sp. 9777_1386
CGACACCCCCGATCGCCCCGACGACCTTCCCGCCGATCCCGACCGCCGCCGCTTACTCGGCGGCCTCGCCGCGCTCGGCGCCGGTGTCGCGCTCGCCGGCTGCGAAACCACCGCAGGCAACGCGCCGCGTTCGGCCGCCGACCTGCGCATCGACGAGGCGTTGCGCCAGCGCGTGCGCCACATCGTCGTGATCTATGCGGAAAACCGCAGCTTCGCGAACCTGTACGGCGATTTCCCGGGTGTCCGTTATCCGCTGAGCGAAGTGCGGCCCGAGCATGCGCAGCAGCTCGACCGCGACGGCAAGACGCCGCTGCCGGTGCTGCCGAAGATCTGGGGCGGGCTCGTGCCGCAGGCGCAGGAAGTGGACGGCAAGCGCTACGCGATCGCCGAGCGCGACATCGACAAGCTGCCGAACGCGCCGTTCCGGATTGCCGATGCGCAGGGCAAGCCGCTGCCGAACGGCGTGATCACGCGCGACCTGTGGCACCGCTTCTACCAGAACCAGATGCAGATCGCCGGCGGCCGCAACAACCAGTTCGCCGCGTGGGCCGATTCGGGCGGCCTCGTGATGGGCCATTACCGCAATTCGGCCGACACGCTGCGGCTGTGGAATCTCGCACGGCAATACACGCTGTGCGACAACTTCTTCATGGCCGCCTTCGGCGGTTCGTGGATGAACCACATGTTCCTGATTTCCGCGCAGCCGCCGCGGTATCCGGACGCGCACAAGCATCCGCATGCGGCGAAGCTGCTGTCGAAGGTCGAAGGCGACGATCCGGCCGGCACGCGCCTGAAGCTCGCCGACGATTCGCCCGCGTCCGCGCTCGACGGCCCGCCGAAATTCGCGGTCGACGGCCCGCTCACGCCGGACGGCTACGGCGTGAACACGATGGCCCCGCCGTACCAGCCGAGCTACGTGCCGCCGCCCGATCCGGGCAATGCCGCGTATGCGGACCCGGCCGACCATCGCGTGATGCCGCCGCAGGGCTACGCGACGATCGGCGATCGCCTGTCGGAAAGGAACATCGACTGGGCGTGGTACAGCGGCGCGTGGCAGTACGCGCTCGAGCATCGCGACACGGGCACGGTGCCCGATTTCCAGTACCACCACCAGCCGTTCAACTACTTCGTGAACTACGCGCCGGGCACCGAAGCGCGCCGCAAGCACCTGCGCGACGCGGGGCTCGGCGACGAGCCGTCGACCAACCACTTCATCGCCGACATCGACGCGGGCCGCCTGCCGGCCGTCACGTTCTACAAACCGCAGGGCAACCTGAACATGCACGCGGGCTATGCGGACATCGAATCGGGCGACCGTCACATCGCGACCGTGATCGACCATATCCGGCGCGGCCCGCAATGGGAGAACACCGTGATCGTGATGACGCACGACGAAAACGGCGGCTGGTGGGATCACGTCGCGCCGCCGGTCGGCGACCGCTGGGGCCCCGGCTCGCGGATTCCGGCGCTCGTGATCTCGCCGTTCGCGAAAAAGGGCTTCGTCGATCACACGCTGTACGACACGAACTCGATCCTGCGCTTCATCAGCCGCGTGCACGGGCTCGCGCCGCTCGACGGCGTGGTCCTGCGCGACAACGCGTTCGCCGCGCGCGGCGCGACGCCGCCGGGCGACCTGACGAACGCACTCGAGCTCGGCTGACCGCCAGCCGGTCGTCGCAAACGACGACGCCCCGGGCCATCCGATGAATGGTCCGGGGCGTCGTTCGTTTCAGGCCCGGCGGCGCTACGCGGCGCTGCGCACTGCGTCGCGCACGGCCAGCGCCGCATGACGGCCGGCCTGTCGGCCGAAGAACGTCGCGTCGGCCAATGACAGCCCCGAACTGTATCCGGCGCCCCAGCGCGGCAGCCCGCACGTCGTGCGACCGGCTGCGTAGAGCCCCGGCACCGGCGTACGCGTCGCATCGAGCACCTGGCCGGTGGGCAGCGTATCGAGCCCACCGAGCGTGAAGTGCGGATAGAACGCGTAGTCGATCCGGCAATCGAGCGCGACGAACGGCGGCTCGATCAGCGGCTGCAGCCACTGCTTCGCCTTGTGGAACAGCGGATCGACGCCGTCGGCCGCATGGCGGTTGTAGACGTCGACGGTCGCCGTCAGCGTGCCGGCCGGCATCCGCAGGTCGCGTTCGACCTCCTCCCAGGTTTCGCCGGCCGCCGCGATGCCGATTCGCGCGATGGCGGGCGGCTCCTGGTACGTCGCGTGATCGACGAGCAGGTAGATGCGATCGTCGGCCTGATGGAACGCATGATGGCCGGTGCGGCCGTGATAGCCGTCCTCGTTGACGAAGCGCTGCCCGCGCGCGTTCACGAAAATGCCCTTGATCAGCGCTTCGGGCGCGTAGAACGGCAGGCTGACGAAGCCCTCGTCCATGTGGATCGCCGCACCGCCCGCGCTCTGGCCGAGCAGGATGCCCGACCCGTCGTCGCCCGGGCTGCCGATCGGCTCGTCCGAGCGCAGGAATTGCGGCGCATGCCGGCGCACCATGTCGCGGTTCATCGCGAAACCGCCCGCGCACAGGATCACCGCACGGCGCGCACGCACGAACACCGTGTCGCCATACGCGCGCAGCACGACGCCGCGTACCGCGCCGCCGTCGTCGACGATCAGCGCCACCGCGCGCGTGTCGTAGCGCGTGGCCACGCCGAGCGCCGCGACACGCTCGGCCAGCACGCGCATCAGCAGTTGCCCGCCGCCCCAGCCCGGCCATTGCGGCGTGTGGCCGCGCGGGCACGGCTTCGCGGCCTCGCTGAACGGCCAGGCTTCCTCGCTGCCCGACCAGATCAGGCAGTCGTCCGTTTCCGGTTCGACGATCCGCTCGGCGATGAACGTGTTCTTGTACGTCACACCCTGCGCGACGAGCCAGTCGTGGTGCGCCAGGCTCTCGTTCGCATAGAGGCGCACCTTCGCGTCGTCCGCGTCGCGGCCGCCCGCGAGCATCAGGTAGCGATACAGGTCCTCGGTGTCGTCGGTGAAGCCGGCCTGCCGCTGCGCGGGCGTGCCGCCGCTGCCGCCGAGGTAGATCTCGCCGCCCGACAGCGCGCTCGTGCCGCCGTAGCTCGACGCGCGCTCGACGATCAGCGTGTCCGCGCCGGCGCTCGCGGCCTCGATCGCGGCACACGCGCCGGCCGCGCCGAAGCCGACGATCACGACGTCGTGGTCGGCGTCCCAGCGGTGCACGTCGCGCAGGTTCAGGGGATGGGTCAGGGAATAGTCGAATGACATGACGAATGGATCGGCGTGGAGGAAATTTGCGGGATGCTGCGGACGCGGCGATGGCCGCCCGCGTGGACGACCTGACGCGAAGCAGCGTGGTCGATACGAAGCCCATGCGCCGCGCGGATGGAACGCCGACGACATGAAACCTGACCGGCTACGCTGCCTGATGCGACACGCCACGTGTCGTATCGCGTGCGCTCGCCGAAAGCGGTCCACGCGCCATCGCGCCGCGATGGCGCCCTTCCTGCGCGGTTCGAGCCCGCACCGGCGTCACATGCCGCGCAGCGCGGCGAAACCGAAGTGCGACGGATCGATCGGCACGCACCCGGTCGGCAACCCGTTCGGATCGACCGAGCGGCATTGCAGGATGCCGGCCGCATACGGCGGCGACGGGACTTCGTCCGCGCCGTATCGCGCCATCGCCATGGCAGCGAACGTGCCCATCGCCAGTACGCACAGCTTGCGAGTCGTCAGTCTCATGATCGTCATCCCCTCCGGTTGGCCGCTGGTGCGGTTCGTGTCCGGCGTGCCTCGCGTGCCGCACCGGATGACTGCACGGTAGCCAGCGCCAGGCCGGCGGCCATCGTCCGTTTCGACTAGGGGCAAACGCTGAGCGGACCGGGCGCCGCATGTCGCGCCGCAGCATCGATACCGACGGCATCGCATGCCTGCGGGGCAGGCAATCACGTGACACGCCTTGCTCGACCGGTCGCTTCAATCGTCAGACGCATGTCCTGCTTCGTCACCGCATCGCACCATCGACTCGCGCGCGTACGCCGCGCGCCGGCCGTCCCCGGTGTTTTCCCCGACCCCGGCCCTGCTCCGTATGGGTGATGAAGGTCGAACGGTCCAGTGCGAACCTGCGCATCGACGTCGCAATGCCGCCGCGTTCGCATACGCGACGCGACCGACTCTTTCCGTTCTTCCACGGGAGCACTGCATGACCGATTCGCATTCGCGCCACGCGCTGTACGAGCTTGCGTGCCGCTACGCCCAGGCCGTCGACCGGCGCGACTGGCCTCGCCTCACCGCCCTCTTCACCGCCGACGCCACGCTGGCCGGCCCCGGCTTCCGCTTCGACGACCGCGACGCGATCGTCGCCGGCATGCGCGTGATCGAGCGTTACGACGCGACCCAGCATCACGTACACAACCAGCTCGTCACGCTCGACGGCGGCGAGGCCGATGTCGAGACCTACGGCGTCGCATGCCACGTGTACGTGCGCGACGGCGTGAAGCGCAAGCTCGACTGGGGGCTGCGCTATCGCGACCGCTGCGTGTTCGACGGCGACACGTGGCGCTTCGCCGCGCGCACGCTGCACGTCGACTGGTCGCAGGATCTGCCGCTGGAAGGCTGAACGATGCGCGCTTCTGCTCGCTTCGCCGGCGGCATCGCAGATGCCGCGCTGTTCCTTGCCGGCGGGCTCGCGACGCGGATCACCGGCACGATGCGGGACGTCGACGGTGACTCACTCGCGGCAGTCAGCGGGTATCGCGACCCGAACGGCTTCTAGACCCACTGCCATGCGTCGCGGGCAACGGCTTCGATTTCCGAGCAGCGGCCAGACACACCTGCCGCTTCATCCGTTCATTTCACGCGGCGCCCTTGCGCCGCCACCGGAGACACCATGAAGATCCTGATCGTCGGCGGCACGGGCCTCATCGGCGGCCACGCCGCGTTGCATCTGCACGCGCAAGGCAATCACGTGACGCTCGCCGCACGCAAGCCGGCCGCGGCAGGCAGCGCGCTCGCGCAGTTCGACGTGCTGCAACGCGACTACGTGGCCGGCAATTTCACGCGCGACGATCTCGCGCCGTTCGACGCGGTCGTGTTCGCGGCCGGCAACGACATCCGCCATCTGCCGCCCGGCACCGACGAAGCCGCGCACTGGGAACGCGCGAACGTCGATGCGGTGCCGCGTTTCTTCGCACTCGCACGCGATGCGGGCGTGAAGCGTGCGGTCCTGGTCGGCAGCTTCTACCCGCAGGTCGCGCCGGCGCTCGTCGACACCGTGCCGTACGTACGCTCGCGCCATCTCGCCGACGAACGCGTGCGCGCGCTCGCGACGCCGTCGTTCGCGGTGTGCAGCGTCAATGCGCCGTTCGTCGTCGGGTCGGTGCCGGGGTTGCGCAACGAGATGTTCGCCGCGTACACGGGGTATGCGAAGGGCCAGTTGGCGGGACTGCCGGTGTACGGGCCGGCCGGCGGCAGCAACTTCATCTCGACGCAATCGCTGTCGGAAGCGATCTGGGGCGCGCTGCAGCGTGGCGAGGCCGGCAAGGCCTATCTCGTCGGCGACGAGAACCTGAGCTTCGCCGACTACTTCGCCGCGTTCTTCCGCGCGGCCGGCAACCCGCGCGACGTGCCGTCGCTCGACCAGGAGCATCCGCTGCTGCCCGACATCGCGATCTACACGGGGCGTGGCAACATCGTGTCGTACGAGCCCGATCCGGCGGATATCGCGCTACTGCGCTACCGGCGCGGCGACGTACAGCGCGCGGTCGACGAAGTCGTCGCGCATTGCAGCGCGCGGTGAGCGAACGGGTTAAGCACGGCGTGGATACGAAAACGTCCCGCCGCCGGCAACAAACGCCGGCGGCGGGACGTCAGGGTCGATAACGATGCGTACCGCGTCAGCCGCCGATACGCTGCTCGATCTTCTTCATCGTGTCGGTCATTTCAGCCGGCAAGCGGAGCTTCAGCGTCTCGAACAGCGCCGCATGCAGCTTCAGCTCCTCGCGCCATTCGTCGGCGTTCATCGACGTCACCGCATCGAACTGATCGCGCGTGAAATCGAGGCCGTCCCAGTGCAGGTCTTCATACGCAGGCGACACGCCGAACGCATGCTCGCCGCCACCGCCGGTGCCTTCGAGACGATCGAGCATCCACTTCAGCACGCGCATGTTCTCGCCGAAGCCCGGCCACACGAACTTGCCGTTCGCATCCTTGCGGAACCAGTTCACGCAATAGATCTTCGGCAGCTTCGCGCCGGCGGCTTCGAGCTGCTTGCCGAGTTTGAGCCAGTGCGCAAAATAATCGCTGACGTTGTAGCCGCAGAACGGCAGCATCGCGAACGGATCGCGGCGCACGATGCCCTGCTGGCCGACGGCTGCCGCGGTCGTCTCGGAACCCATCGTCGCGGCCATGTACACGCCTTCGACCCAGTCGCGCGCCTCGGTGACGAGCGGTACCGTCGTCGAGCGGCGGCCACCGAAGATGAATGCGTCGATCGGTACGCCGGCCGGGTTTTCCCAGTCGTCGTCGATCGACGGGCACTGCGCGGCCGGCGCGGTGAAGCGCGAGTTCGGGTGCGCGGCCTTGCGGCCGGTTTCCTTGGCTATGTCGGGCATCCACGGATTGCCCTGCCAGTCGGTCAACTTCGCGGGCGGCGTGTCGGTCAGCCCTTCCCACCATACGTCGCCGTCTTCCGTCAGCGCGACGTTCGTGAAAATCACGTTTTCCTTAAGCGTGGCGATCGCGTTCGGATTGGTCTTCACGCCCGTGCCCGGCGCCACGCCGAAGAATCCGGCTTCCGGGTTGATCGCATACAGACGGCCGTCGCGGCCCGGCTTCAGCCACGCGATGTCGTCGCCGATCGTCGTGACCTTCCAGCCGTCGAAGCCCTGCGGCGGGATCAGCATCGCGAAGTTGGTCTTGCCGCACGCGGACGGGAACGCGGCCGCGACGTGATACTTCTTGCCGGCCGGCGACGTCACGCCGAGGATCAGCATGTGTTCGGCGAGCCAGCCCTGATCGCGGCCCATCGTCGACGCGATGCGCAGTGCGAAGCACTTCTTGCCGAGCAGCGCGTTGCCGCCGTAGCCCGAGCCGAAGCTCCAGATCTCGCGCGTTTCCGGAAAATGCACGATGTACTTGACCGGGTTGCACGGCCACGGCACGTCCTGCTGGCCGGCTTCGAGCGGATGGCCGACGCTGTGCACGCACGGCACGAAATCGCCGTCCTCGCCGAGCACGTCGTACACGTCGCGCCCCATGCGCGTCATGATCCGCATGTTCACCGCGACGTACGGGCTGTCGGACAGTTCGACGCCGACGTGCGCGATCGGCGAACCGAGCGGGCCCATCGAGAACGGCACGACGTACAGCGTGCGGCCGCGCATCGAGCCGCGGAACAACCCGTTGAGCGTCTCGCGCATTTCGGCGGGCTCGATCCAGTTGTTGGTCGGGCCGACGTCGTCGCGCGAGGCCGCGCAGATGAACGTACGATCCTCGACGCGCGCGACGTCCGACGGGTCGGATTGCGCGAGATACGAATTCGGGCGCTTCGCCGGGTTCAGGCGCTTGAGCGTGCCTTGATCGACCATCGCCTGGCACAGCGCATCGTATTCTTCCTGCGAGCCGTCACACCACACGACGCGCTCGGGCTCCGTGAGTGCCGCGATACGCGATACCCAGTCGATCAGCTTGCGATGTTTGACGAAAGCCGGCGGAGCGATCAGCGGGCCGTGTGTCGCTTCGGCCATGGTGTTTTGCGACATGGGAATGTCTCCAGATTATTGGGCGGGGATGGGGGA
>NZ_JACCQB010000102.1:0-5913 GCF_015712265.1 Burkholderia sp. 9777_1386
CCTGCCCGTTCAAGCTCCGCTCTTCGACTCCGCGAAATCTGTAACCCGAAAGAGACGAACCCTGAACCCTTCAAAACACGACATTTCTATTTAGCCGCCGCTACGACATCTTGAAATGGCTACGACATTGGTTGTAGCGGCCATATCCTAATGTCGTGTTCTGGCTATTTACAGATGTCGTGTTTTTGACTGCTGGCATGCTGGACGGCTCGTTGAGCAAGCGCGGGAGCCGACCATGCAGCCAGCCGGATTGGTGACACTGACGATGCGAGAGCTTGATCGACTCAAGGTGATCCAGGCTGTGGTGGACACGGGTTTGAAGCCAGGCCGTGCAGCCGAACGGCTGGGCCTGAGCGTGCGCCAGGTGGAACGGCTGGTGCTCCGTTATCGCGAGCGCGGGCCCGGCGGCGTAGCTTCGGGCCGCCGTGGCCGACCGGGCAACCGCAAGCTCGACGATGGGCTGGCGTTACGTGCCCTGACCGTTATTCGTGAGCGCTACGCCGATTTTGGGCCGACGCTGGCCTGCGAGAAGCTCTGGGAATGCCACGGCATTCAGCTGGCCAAGGAGACCGTCAGGAAGCTGATGACGGAGGCTGGGCTGTGGATTCCGCGCCGGCAACGACCGCCGAAGGTGTATCAGCCGCGAGCGCGCCGGGCCTGCCTCGGCGAATTGATCCAGATCGACGGCTGCGATCATCGATGGTTCGAGGAACGGGCGCCGGCAAGATGTCGGGCATAGGGAGCGCCGTGAAGACTTGACGAGTTCTGACGAATCGGCGCGCTGCCGACAACGGCCGGCATGCGCCCCTCTACCCTATTCTGCCGTGCTCCGTGACGCCGCCGGTGGAATTGCGTCCGATCCTGGTGGACTCCGTTCCGGGTGTTCATGCGACAACCCCAGCCTCGGACATCCGCCCACATCGTCGACATGTCGCGACAAGCCCCCCGTCAACTGCGACAACGACTCGCCATCCGCGCGCTACTGCCGAGCCCCCGATCGCGACATCGCACGCGGCCGCGTCGACCGCCGGCCATCAACCGCCGGCTGCATGCACGCGCGGCCGCCGCGTATGCCATCCGAGCGTCTGCTCCAGCGTGGCCGCGACCTGCAGCAACACCGCTTCGCTACCCATCGGCCCGGCGAGCTGCACGCCGACGGGCCGGTCGCCCGACCAGCCGGCCGGCAGCGAAATCGCCGGCGTGCCGGTGATGTTGAAAAGCCCCGTGAACGGACAGTAGTCGAACAGCTTGTCGCACCAGCCGCGCGCGTCGAGCGTCGCATCGTTCTGGTCGAGATGGCCGAGTTCGACCGTCGGCATCCGGGTGACCGGCGTGACCAGCACGTCATAGCCGCCGAAAAACCCGCCGACGTCGCGCGACAGCACATTGAACTGCATCAGCATGCGTTGCAGGTCGAGTCCCGACAGCCGGCGCCCGTGCTCGATGCATGCATGCGTGCACGCTTCCACTTCGCGCGGATCGTACGACCGCCCGAGCGCATCGGCGGCGCCCAGCGCGGCCGACGCAAGGAACGCCGTCCACGCGGTGCAGCTCGCCGACGCAAGCGCTTCGGCGTCGTACGCAGGTACGGCCACGTCGACGTCGTGGCCAAGCTGTTCGAGCGTGCGCGCCACCTGCTCGGCCGCGGCGACGCAATCCGGATGCGTGACGCCGGCGCCGGGCATGCGCGTCGCCAATGCCACACGCAGCCGGCGTGCGGGCGTGCGGATCGCGTCGGCATAGCGTTCGTGCGGCCGCGCGATATCGAACATCGCACCGGTCTCCGGGCCTTCGACCGCATCGAGCATTGCCGCGCTGTCGCGCACCGTGCGCGTCACGGCGAACTCGATGCCGAGACCGAACAACGGCAGGTTGTAGTCCGGGCCGACCGGCGTACGGCCGCGCGACGGCTTCAGCCCCACGAGCCCGCAGGCGGCCGCCGGCACGCGGATCGACCCGCCGCCGTCGTTCGCGTGCGCGGCCGGCACGATGCCCGCGGCCACCGCCGCCGCCGAGCCGCCGCTCGATCCACCGGCGCTGTACGCGGGGTTCCACGGGTTGCGGGTCGGCCCGTGCAGCAGCGATTCCGTCGTCGCGTTGAAGCCGAGTTCGGGCGTCGTCGTCCGGCCGAAGGTCGCAAAGCCCGCGCGCTTGAAACGCGCCATCAGCTCGCTGTCGGCAGGCGGCACGTAGCGCCCGGCCAGCAGCCGCGAGCCGCCGTCGTTCGCGACGCCGCCCGCATGCAGCACGAGATCCTTGATGAGGAACGGCACGCCGGCGAACGGCCCGTCCGCCGCGTACTCGAGCGGCTGGTCGAAGGTTTCGATGATCGCGTTGATTTCCGGGTTGACGCGCGCGGCGGCGGCTTTCGCCGCCTGCATCGCTTCGTCGGCGCTGACATGGCCGGCGCGGATCTCGGCGGCCAGGCCGGTCGCGTCGTAACGTACGTATTCCTCGATATTCATGGGCGTTCTCCTGCGTTCGTCGGGGGTGACGGATGTCGTGATGGGCGGGACTGCGGTGAAGCGACTTCATTGAAGCCCGCGAAAAAACCATCCGAAATCGTTCAGATGAACGATGGGAACGTGCGGCAGGAATGCGGCGAACAGCGGGAAAAAGCGGCGCGCTTACGCGAGCGCGCCGTCATCGTCGAGCACGCGGATCAGTTCGCTCTTCGTGGTCACGCGCAGCTTCACGTACACGCGGCGCAGATGATGCCGCGCCGTCGCCGGCGCGATGCCGAGGCGTTTCGCGACGCCCTTGTACGTGCAGCCGTCGCAGAAGATGCGCGCGACCGCCAGCTCGCGCGGGCTCAGCACGGCGCCGACGCCGGCCGCCCGCGCGCGCACCAGCACGTAATCGCCGAGCCGTTCGCTGTGCAGCCGGATACGCGCGCCCGACAACGCGGGTGGTGGCGGCGTGGCGTCGAACAGTCGGGCTCTCGCGTCGTCGGGCAAGCCGGTGCGATCCCACGACGGCCATTCGAGCGCGGCGAGCGCGAGGAACGCGTCGTCCGCGTACTGCAGCACGCCATGCGCATCGAACAGCGCGGAAGCCGCGCCGCCCGTCGCGCCATCGGTCGCGTGCATCCAGTGCAGGCGGTTGCATTCGAGCGCCGACGCCATGTGCTCGATCGCGAGTTCGAGCAGGTTTGCGTCGGCCGCGTCGAAGCGACGATGCGTGCGGCGATACAGCGACAGGTGCGTGGCGCGTTGATTCCCGGCGTCCACGCACACGGCGAACAACACCTGTGCGATGCCCTGCGCCTTGCAGAACCGCCGCATCGTGTCGTTCAGCGGAACCGTCGACGTCGACGCGACGACGATCTTCTCCGACGATGTTTCCGCCAGTCGCGCCAGCGGATCGCGCAGCTTGACCTGTTCCCAGTCGTGCATGAAGCCCGGACGCAGATTGTGCAGGTACGCGCTGTGCGGCAACGGGCCGTCGGGCCGCAGGCTCGAATGGCCGAACCATGCGCCGTCGAAGTCGATGTGCTCGTTCAGCAACAGCAGGAGCCGGCGGTCGAATTCGTCGACGCGCGTGGCTTGCGGCAACCGGTAGAGCGGCAACAGCAGGCGGCCGACGCGCCGTGCAAGCGCGGCGCCTCGTGGCGGGATTGAGCGGGGGCGGATGGCATCGCGGGTCACTCGTCGTCTCCTGTCGCGTCGTCCGGGCGGCCGTGCCGTCGTGGTCGGCGCCGCCGTTTGTCGGGCGATTCTGGCATTTTTGCGGATCGCCGGCCACCGGTCGGAACCCGCTATCCGACGCCGTTCGCGGCTGTCGTTCGGCGTGGGCGGACCCGTCGCCGACGCGTTTGTGCGCCGATCGTCCGTGCCCGTCGGTTGAAACCGACCTTGCGCCCCCTACCCGATTCGTTTGTAGAATCGGCGTGTTCGCCGTTCACGACACGGGACAAGACATGATCCTCAGCCGCCGTCCCGCCGGATACCTGCGGCCCTTCATCGACTCGGTATGGGCATCGTATCCGCCGTTTTCGATCCGGGACGAACGTTGCCGCGAGCGCGTGCTGCCGACCGGCGCGGTACACATCGCGATCCGGCTCGATGCCGAGCCGTTGCGGCTATTCGACCGCGTCGAAGACGACACCGGCCGCACGGTCGGCGTCGCCGTGGTCGGCGGCGCACGGGCGTGCGCGTACCTCAAGGACGTCTCCGCGCCGGTGCCGACCGTCGGTGCGCTGATCCGTCCGGGCGCGGTCCGGCTCGTCACCGGCGTGCCGGCGTCGGCCTTCTACGGCCTGCACCTGTCGCTCGACGATCTGTGGGGCGCCGACGCTACCAGCATCCGCGACCGGCTCGGCGAAGTCGCTTCCGCCGCCGCGCGGCTGGATCTGTGGGAAACGCTGCTGAGCGCACGGCTGCCGCGCGTGACCGGCATCGACCCGGCCATCGCCGCATCGATCGCGCAATTGAATCGTGGCACGGCGGTCCGCACGATCGTGCAGCAACTCGGCTGCAGCCATCGTCACTTCATCGCACAGTTTTGCGAGGCGGTCGGCATGCCGCCGAAACGCTACGGCCGCGTGCGCCGCTTCGCGCAACTGCTCGACGGCTTGTCGGCCGCGCCGCCGGCATCGTGGGCCGATGCCGCGGCGGCGGCAGGCTATGCCGATCAACCGCATTTCAATCGCGAATTCCTCGAGTTCGCCGGATTGTCACCGGAACAGTACCGGCAACGCGCGAGCGCGAACCGTTTTCACGTACCGCTCTGACTGCTGACGCACGACCGCCACGGTCGCCGCGGCGGTCAATTTTGTTCAAGACCGGGCGCCGGACGCCCGATAGGATCGAGCCACACCCACACCACCCACCGGAGGGCACCATGGCGATTCACGAAGTCTTTCCGTATCTGCGCACCAAAAGCGCGGAAGACGCCATCGCGTTCTATGCGAAGGCATTCGGCGCGCAGGAGAAATTCCGGCTCGTCGAGCCGTCGGGGCGCATCGGACACGCGGAATTGCAGCTCGGGCCATGCACGCTGATGATCTCCGACGAGTTCCCGGAATACGATCTGTTCGCCCTCGACCCGGACGGCAACGCGCCGATGGTGCTCCATCTGCATGTCGACGACGCCGACGCGACGATCGCCGCCGCCGTCGCGGCCGGCGCGCGCGTGACCCGCGCGCTGCAGGACCAGTTCTACGGCGAGCGTTCGGGCAGGATCCGCGATCCGTTCGGTTACGACTGGCTGATCGGGCATACGATCGAAGCGGTCGAACCCGATGAAATGCAGCGGCGTTACACGGCGCTGATGTCCGGCGATCAGTGAGCATTCCGGACAGCGTACCCCGAACGATCCCCCGATATCCGCGATGCACTACCACCCCGACGACATCAGCCGGCTTTTCCTCGGTGTGCCGACGCTGCAGTTGAACCGCCCCGCGCCCGCCGAGCGGTTTCTCGCCGCCGCCGTCGCTACCGGCGCCGAACTCCGGCAGGTGCTGCGCGACTACCCGCAGGTCCGCTACCAGCCGCTCGACTTCCACTATCTGTGTCAGCAAAGCCTGTCCGCGCTGGACGACGCGCTGCTGGCCGACCTGACACGCGACATGCGGCACGGCTGGCGCGGCGCGCACTGGGCCGCGCTGCTGATCGCGTTGTCGGGCGACGCGCGCTATCTGCCGCACCTCGACGCGGCCAGGCGCCATCGCGGCGTCGAATGGGCCGCCGGGCTGGCCGCAGCCGCCTCGGCCGCCGATGCGCAATCGTCGGCCTGCCGTTGCTGCCGGTCGATCGTGCAGTTGCGTGCGCAACTGGCCGAGTTGCCGCGGGTGGTCGTCCGGTTGAGACCGTGGCCCTCGCCGGCAGCGCTCGAAGCGAGGACCAACGCCGTGCGCGCCGCCTATCGAAGCGGCGGCGCCGACGCGGCGCTGCCGATCACCCGCCGCTAGAC
>NZ_JACCQB010000103.1:0-4612 GCF_015712265.1 Burkholderia sp. 9777_1386
CCGCCGACGCTCCGGGCCCGTCAACACTTCCATCACTTCCTGCCTAGTGTTAGTCAAAAACACAGTCCTATGCCTACCCGTTATTGTAAGTGGGTGACTGTGTCCGGCGTTTCAGGGGGCTGCTCCACCGACATCGCATAATGGCTCTTGTATTGCGCATCCGCGTAGAGGCGGAGATTGCCGGTTTGCACTGCGGGCTCCTTGTTCTGGATTGTTGTGTGTTACCGCTGCACGGTCATTCGATGGCCGGCCAACGATAGCCGATCACCTCATGCAACGGATACGCAAGTTCCCGAACCTCTTCCAGCTGGTTGCCGCCGAACAGGTGAACGTGTTCGGCGTCGTGCCGCAGGTAGAAACCCACGTGCCCTTTCCAGCTCGTCGGATCATCCCGCGTCAGGATCGCGATGCAGCCGTAGACCGGGCGCTCCAGCGGTTTGCCCCATTCGAGCCACGAGCGCGCGAGCGCGGAGCCGGTGCCGCGGAATCCGGCGTGCGCCATGCACCAGTTCACGAACGACGAGCACCAGGAAATCTTGTCGTCGTAGCCGACCAGGTTCGTCTGGTTGTTGTATTCGACGATGCGCGGGTTGATGCTGCCCGGCGGGTGGCGGCGGATGCCGAGTTCGGCCAGCGCGACGGGCATCCAGGGTGGGTGGACGGCTTTCACTTTGCTCTCAGGGTTCGATAGGGTCACGTCGTTCTCGGGTACGTGTGGGTGTTGGTGTTGTTTCGCGCAATCTTCGCACGAATAGGGCGAATCCACAGCCCCGTCACGAGTGGCGATTTTCGTCAGGTCCGCCCGTATCATGGAGGCAGCGCCTCCCCTGACTCCCCTGCCCGCCATGCGCATCACGCCCCTGCCGCCTCTTCAGTGCCTCATCGCGTTCGAAGCCGCCGTGCGGCACGCGAGTTTCACGAAAGCCGCCGCCGAACTGCACCTGACCCAAAGCGCGATCAGCCGCCAGATCCAGCAGCTCGAGGAATTCCTCGGCCGCTCGCTGTTCGTGCGCGAGCACCGTTCGCTGCGGCTGACGATCGCCGGCGAGCAATACGCGGCGCAGGTCCACCATCTGCTCACGCAATGCGCGGAAGCCACGCACGACGTAATGAAACCGTACGGCGATCTCGAACTGACGATCGCGTGCTCGTCCGGCGTCGCGCTGCTGTGGCTCACGCCGCGGCTGCCGAACTTTCGCGCCACCTATCCCAACATCAAGCTGCGCCTGATCGTGCGCGACGGCCTGGCATCGATGTCGCCCGCGGAATTCGACGTCGGCGTCTACTACGTGCGCCAGCAGGCGCCGGCCGAATACACCGCGCGCCGGCTGTTCGACGAGGAAGTGTTCCCCGTCTGCGCGCCCGGCTATCTGGCCGGCCGCACGCTCGACGCGGCCGATCTCGCGAACGAAACGCTGCTGCGCCTCGAAGACGGCCAGCGCCAATGGATGTCGTGGTCCGAATGGTTCGACCTGAACGACGTCGACCGGCAGAAGGCGCAGCCGCAGGACATCACGATCAACTCCTATCCGCAGATCGTGCAGATGACGATACTCGGTCAGGGCGTGTCGCTCGGCTGGCGCTACATGATCGACGCCTGCATCGAAGCCGGCCTGCTCGTGCGCGTGACGGAAGCGTCCGCGAGCCACGGCGGCGGCTATTACGTGATCTCGCCGAACGACCGCGCGCAGAACCAGGCCGCCCGCCTGTTCACCCGCTGGCTGTTCGAACAGGCGGAGCAGCAAACCGGGGCCTGAATACCACGCGCCCGATCCATGCGTGCAGCGCATGCAGGCATGCGAATCTTTCGTTTCAGAAAAAATTGCGGCTGTCCTTAGCATGGGATTCACGCGGGGCAGTCGCCCCGTCCTCTGACCAAGGAAGAGACCATGCAAGGAACGCTCTCCCCGCGCGCCGCGGCTGCCGTCGATGCAGCGGTGCAACAGCGCCGCCGCGCCATCGTCGCGACCGTGATCGGCAACGGTCTCGAATGGTTCGACTTCACCGTCTACAGCTTCTTCGCGGTGATCATCGCGAAGCTGTTCTTCCCGACCGGCAACGAACTGACGTCCGTGCTGCTCACCGTCGCGACGTTCGGCGTGGGCTTCTTCATGCGGCCGGTGGGCGGCATCGTGCTCGGCGTCTATGCCGACAAGGTCGGACGCAAGGCCGCGCTGTCGCTCACGATCCTGCTGATGGCGGCCGGCACCGCGCTGATCGGGATCGCGCCGACCTACGAACAGGCCGGCATCGCCGCGCCGCTGATGATCGTCGTCGCGCGGCTGTTGCAAGGCTTCTCGGCCGGCGGCGAGATGGGCGGCGCCACCGCGTTCCTCACCGAATACGCGCCGCGGGAGAAGCGTGCGTATTACTCGAGCTGGATCCAGTCGAGCATCGGCTTCGCGGTGCTGCTCGGTGCGGCGACCGGCACGTTCGTCACGACGTCGCTCGACACGCAGGCGCTGCATAGCTGGGGCTGGCGGCTGCCGTTCCTGCTCGGGATCGTCGTCGGGCCGGTCGGTTACTTCATTCGCAGCCATATCGACGAGACGCCCGCGTTCAGCGCCGTCGAATCGCAGGCGAAGGAAAGCTCGCCGCTGAAGGAAGTGCTGCACACCTACCCGCGCGAGACGTTCGCGAGTTTCTCGATGGTCATCCTGTGGACCGTCTGCACCTACGTGCTGCTGTTCTACATGCCGACCTATTCCGTGCGCACGCTGCATCTGCCGCAATCGACCGGCTTCACGGCCGGCATGGTCGGCGGGCTGATGATCATGTGCTGCTCGCCGATCGTCGGGCGACTCGCCGACGCGTGGGGACGCCGCGTGTTCCTGTCCGGTTCCGCGCTCGCGATCCTCGTGCTCGCGTGGCCGATGTTCTCGTGGATCAACCATGCGCCCGGGTTCGCGTCGCTGATCGTGTTCCAGGCCGTGTTCGGCGTGCTGATCGCGGCCTATACGGGGCCGATCCTCGCGGCGTTCGCGGAGCTGTTTCCGACCAAGGTGCTGTCGACCGGGTTGTCCGTCGCGTACAACTTCGCGGTGACGATCTTCGGCGGGTTCGCGCCGTTCCTGATCACGTGGCTCATCGCCCGCACCGGCAGCAACATGGCGCCCGCGTTCTACGTGATGCTCGCGGCGGCCGTCAGTTTCGTCGGCACGCGCTTCGTGAAGGATGCGAAGCGTGCGGCCGCAACGACTCGATAAGGATTTTTGCTCATGACCATTACCGTGCTTCAAGGCGGCAACGTGCTCGACCTCGAACGAGGCGTGTTGCTCGAACATCATCATGTCGTGATCGAAGGCGAGCGGATCGTCGAAGTCACCGATCGGCCGGTGGATTTGCCGAATGCGCAGGTGATCGACGCGCGCGGCAAGACCGTGATGCCCGGGTTCATCGATTGCCATGTGCATGTGCTGGCGTCGAGTGCGAACCTGGGCGCGAATGCGACGCAGCCGAATATTCTCGCGGCGATTCGGTCGCTGCCGATTCTCGATGCGATGTTGTCGCGTGGGTTCACCAGTGTGCGGGATGCGGGGGGCGCGGATTGGAGTTTGATGCAGGCCGTTGAGATGGGGCTGATTCCGGGGCCGCGGATTTTTCCGTCGGGGAAGGCGTTGTCGCAGACTGGTGGGCATGGGGACTTTCGGCCGCGCGGCGATGTGCTGGAGCCCTGCTCCTGCTGTTTCAGGACGGGGGCGATTGCGCGGGTCGTCGATGGCGTCGAAGGCGTGCGGCTCGCCGTGCGTGAGGAGATTCAGAAAGGCGCGACGCAGATCAAGATCATGGCGTCAGGCGGCGTGGCTTCGCCGACCGATCCGATTGCGAACACGCAGTATTCGGAGGATGAGATTCGGGCGATCGTCGACGAGGCCAAGGCCGCGAATACTTATGTGATGGCGCATGCGTATACGGGGCGGGCGATTGCGCGGGCTGTGAGATGCGGCGTGCGGACGATCGAGCACGGGAATCTCGTGGATGAGGCGGCTGCGGCGCTGATGCATGAGCGGGGGGCGTTTGTGGTCCCGACACTGGTGACTTACGACGCGCTGGCGAAACACGGGGCGGAGTTTGGGATGCCGGCGGACTCCATCGCGAAGGTGGCCTCCGTGCAGCAGAAAGGACGCGAGTCGCTTGAGATCTATTCGAAAGCTGGGGTGAAGATGGGGTTCGGGTCGGACTTGCTCGGCGAGATGCATGCATTTCAGTCTGGGGAGTTTCGGATCCGGGCGGAGGTGCTTGGGAATCTGGAAGCGCTCAGGTCGGCGACGACGGTGGCGGCGGAGATTGTGAATATGACGGGGGAGCTTGGGGTGGTTGCGGTGGGGGCGATCGCGGATCTCGTCGTGCTGGATGGGAATCCGCTCAAGGATATTGGAGTCGTGGCCGATGAAGGGGCGAAGGTCGAGTATGTGTTGCAGCGGGGAGCGGTCGTGAAGCAGCAGGCCGGCGGCCGGTGATTTGACGCCATGATTCAGTCCGCCTGGGCCTGTCAGGAATTTTGTGTTTAAGGCATAACATGCTCCCAAGGAGAATTTATGCCTCGCAAACCGAAAGCCCAGCCGGCGGCTCTGCCGGCGATTCCGGCCGAGTTGCTTGAGCAGTTCGGCAA
>NZ_JACCQB010000104.1:0-4611 GCF_015712265.1 Burkholderia sp. 9777_1386
CGCCCATCCCGTCGAGCGGCTTCAGGATCACGTCGCCGTGCTCGGCGTGGAACGCGCGCAGCCGTTTCGCGTCGCGCGTGACGAGCGTCGGCGCGACGAACTGCGGAAACTCGCCGATCGCGAGCTTCTCCGAATGGTCGCGGATCGACTGCGCCTTGTTGAACACGCGTGCACCCGCGCGCTCGGCCAGCTCGAGCAGCCACGTCGACGTCACGTACTCCATGTCGAACGGCGGATCCTTGCGCATCAGCACCGCGCCGAACGATTCGAGACGGCGCGCGTCGACCGGGCCCGCGTCGAACCAGGTGTCGCGATGCAGGTCGTCCAGCTCGCCGACGAACGTGATGCGCCGCACGTCGGCCTCGACGGCCGAGCCCGTCCACGCGAGGTGGCGCGGCTCGCACGCGTACACCGCATGCCCGCGCCGGGCGGCCTCCGCCATCATCGCGTAGGTCGAATCCTTGTAGATCTTGAAATGCTCGAGCGGGTCGGCGATAAAAAGAATGTCCATGCGGGTCCTGTACGTAGCGAAGCCGTTACACCTGGATGGCTTCGGGATCGGTCTTTTCCAGTTCGATCGACGACGCGATCAGCGACAGCCGCGCGACGACGCCGTACATGTAGAAACGGTTCGGCGGCGCGGCGCCCGGCTTGGCGCCTGCATCCGGCAGCGCGGTGTGCTCGAAGCCGAGCGGCACGTAGTGCATGCCCGGCGCGTTCAGGTTCTGGTCGCGCTCGCGGCCGCCGTGCGTGCGGTAGAAGCCGCCGACCACGTAGCGGTCGATCATGTAGACGACCGGCTCGGCCACTTCGTCGCCGACGCGCTCGAACGTGTAGACGCCTTCCTGCACGATCACGTCGCGCACCGCGAGGCCGGCCTTCGATTCGGCCATCTGCGCGCGCTCGGCCTTCGTCATGCGGCCGATCTCGGCTGCGTCGTGCACGGTCATCACGCCACGGCCGGCGGTGCCCGCGTCGGCCTTCACGACGACGTACGGCTTCTCGCTGATCCCGTATTCGCGATACTTGCGCGCGATCTTCTTCAGCACGCCGTCGATCGCGTCGGCGAGCGCCTGCTCGCCTTCATGCGCCTGCCAGTCGACGCCTTCCACGTGCGCGAAATACGGATTCACCATCCACGGATCGACGCCGACCATCTTCGCGAACTTCTTCGCGACGTCGTCGTAGCACGAGAAATGCGTCGACTTGCGGCGCACGGCCCAGCCTGCATGCAGCGGCGGCAGCAGGTACTGCTCGTGCAGGTTTTCCAGCACGGCCGGGATGCCGGCCGACAGGTCGTTGTTCAACAGGATCGAGCACGGATCGAAATTCTTCAGGCCGAGGCGGCGCTGCGAACGCTCGAGCGGTTCGAGCACGATCTTCTGGCCGTCGGCCAGCGTGATCGGCGTCATGTCGGTGATGCTCGGGTCGAGCGAGCCGAAGCGCACGTTCAGGCCGGCCTGGCGCATGATCGTCGCGAGGCGCGCGACGTTTTCCAGGTAGAACGCGTTGCGGGTCGGCAGCTCGGGAATCACGAGCAGATTCTTCGCGTCCGGGCAGATTTTCTCGATCGCGGCCATCGCGGCCTGCACGGCGAGCGGCAGCACTTCGGACGGCAAATTGTTGAATGCGCCGGGAAACAGGTTCGCGTCGACGGGCGCCAGCTTGAAGCCGGCATTGCGCAGGTCCACCGAACAATAGAACGGCGGGGTGTGTTCCTGCCATTCGAGCCTGAACCAGCGTTCGATCGCAGGCGTCGCGTCGAGGATCTTCTGCTCGAGTTCGAGCAGCGGACCGTTCAACGCGGTAACGAGGTGGGGAACCATGAATCACTCGCGAGCGGGAGAATGAAGATTGTAGAGCAATTGCCTTGCCCATTTGGGGATTGTTCCCGGCTTCGCAAGGATATCGAGGAACTTTTCGGCTATTGACCCGATAGAGTGAAGGGTTATCCGCTACGGCAGCGGGTGGCAGGAGAAAAAAAGCCCGCCGGGTAGGCGGGCCGAAGTCGCTGCGCTCATTCGGGGCGGGCGCCGTCGTCGCGGCGGCCCGCCGTTGATTCGTGTGACTTATTCCACGTGCTCGCCGTGCAGGATCACGTCGAGACCTTCGCGCTCTTCCTCTTCGGTCACGCGCAGGCCGATCGTCAGGTCGATCAGCTTCAGCAGCACGAAGCTCAGCACGCCGCTGTAGACCAGCGTGATCAGCACGCCCTTGGCCTGCAGCAGCAGGCTGCCGTCGAAGCCGCCGATGTCCTTGACCGCGAATACGCCCGTCAGCAGCGCGCCGAGAATCCCGCCGATGCCGTGCACGCCGAACGCGTCGAGCGAATCGTCGTAGCCGAGCTTGGACTTGAGCCAGGTTGCCGACCAGAAGCAGACGACGCCCGCCGCGATACCGATCACCAGTGCGCCCGCCACGCCGACGAAACCGGCGGCCGGCGTGATCGCCACGAGACCCGCGACCGCGCCCGACACGATGCCGAGCACCGACGGCTTGCCCTTCGCGATCCACTCGGCAAACATCCAGCCGAGCGCCGCGCAGGCGGTCGCCACTTGCGTGGTCAGCATCGCGAAGCCGGCACGGCCATCGGCCGCGACCGCGGAGCCCGCGTTGAAGCCGAACCAGCCGACCCACAGCATCGAGCCGCCGATCATCGTCAGCACCAGGTTGTGCGGCGCCATCGATTCACGGCCGTAGCCGACGCGCTTGCCGAGCACGAGGCACGACACGAGGCCCGCGATACCGGCGTTGATGTGCACCACCGTGCCGCCCGCGAAGTCGAGCACGCCGTCGGCCGACAGCCAGCCGGTCGGCTCCCACACCATGTGCGCGATCGGCACGTAGACGATCAGCGACCAGAGCGTCATGAACACGAGCATCGCCGAGAACTTCATCCGGTCGGCGAACGCGCCGCAGATCAGCGCCGGCGTGATGATCGCGAACGTCATCTGGTAGACGAAGTAGACCGATTCCGGAATCGTCGTCGCGAGATGGCTGACCGTCAGCGTCGTCGCCTTGTCACCCTTGATGTAGTTCATGCCGTGCAGGAACGCGCGCGACAGGCCGCCGATGAAGCCGTTGCCCGGCGTGAACGCGAGGCTGTAGCCGACCACCGTCCACAGCACCGTGATCACCGCGGTGATCGCGAAGCTCTGCATCACGGTCGCGAGCACGTTCTTCTTGCGGACCATGCCCGCGTAGAACAGCGCGAGGCCCGGGATCGTCATGAACAGCACGAGCGCGGTCGACGTCAGCATCCACGCGGTGTCGCCCGCGCTGATCTTCGACGAATCGACCGAGAACGGGGCGGTGGGCGCGGCCGGGGCGGCCGGCGCGGACGCGGCGGCGGCAGCCGATGCGTCGGTCACGCCCGAAGCCGGTGCGGCCGCAGCGGCGGTGGCGGATGCGTCGGCGCTCGGCGCCGAAGCGGCCGGTGCGGCGGCAGCCGATGCGTCGGAAGCGGTGGCGGCAGGCGCGGAACCGGCCGCGGCGGACGCCGCGTCGTCCGCGAGCGCGGAGCCGACGCCGGCCGCGATCAGCGAGCCGGCCATCAGCAGGGACATCAGAAGTTTGCGCATCTTGGGTTTCCTCTTGTCGCTTGTCTTGTGTGTTCTGTTACAGCGCGTCCGCGCCCGTCTCCCCGGTGCGAATCCGGATCACCTGTTCGATCGGCGTGACGAAGATCTTGCCGTCGCCGATCTTGCCCGTGCGCGCGGCCCGCTCGATCGCTTCCACCGCCTGGTCGACGAGATCGTCGGACACGGCCGCCTCGATCTTCATCTTCGGCAGGAAATCGACCACGTATTCGGCGCCGCGATACAGCTCGGTGTGCCCCTTCTGGCGCCCGAACCCTTTCACCTCCGTCACCGTGATACCCGAGACGCCAAGCGCCGACAGCGCCTCGCGCGTCTCATCGAGCTTGAACGGCTTGATGATTGCGGTAATGAGTTTCATGAAGTCCTCTCGCTGGGTTGTCCCGTCGAATGAGTTGGAATGTTGTAACGGACTCTTCTCAGCAACTCGCATGCCATGTTCGTCCGAACACCGTCTCGAAGGGCTTCGAAGCGGGGTCGCATCCCGTGGTGTAAGGCGCGGAAGCCCGGCCGAATGGCCAACATGGCCCGGTTTGCTGGCGCGGCGAAAGGATCGTTGCTAGAGTGCACGCACGTCCCGGATCGCCGGGCCATTCACCCATGCGGGCGCCATGCCCGGAATTCGCGCCTCGCGCGCACCATTTCCGGTCATGCGTGCATCATGGGCACGTACGCAACTGAAGATGCACATTTTTTGTGCAAGGAAGGGAAATCACATGAAGCAACCCAGCGACGTTTTCAACGATCTGCAGTCGCGCGTCAGCGATTTGCTGAAAAACTCGCCGGCCAAGGACGTCGAGCGCAACGTGAAGGCCATGCTGTCGCAAGGCTTCTCGAAGCTCGATCTCGTCACGCGCGAGGAATTCGACACCCAGGCACAGGTGCTCGCCCGCACCCGCGTGCGCCTCGAGGAACTCGAAAAGCGCGTCGCGGAACTCGAGCAGAAGCTCGCCGCCCCGCAGGCCTGACGCCCCACCCGGCCAAACGGTCCGGGCGCGGGCCGCCTCGTGCGGCC
>NZ_JACCQB010000105.1:0-4194 GCF_015712265.1 Burkholderia sp. 9777_1386
GATGGGGATGGGGATGGGGATGGCGATGGCGCCCGCGCCATCGCGGCGCGCGACTCCATGAACGAAAAAAGGGTTACGGAAAACTCCGTAACCCTTTTTCGGATTTGGTGGGCTGCAGGATCAACAATTCACACCCAATCCATTGATTCAAAACGAAAATTAAATCGACGGTTGGAACATGAACCCCCAAACATACCCCCAATCGAGTGAGCCAATGCGGATGAGGCCATCGAGCGAATAATTGTGGCGTAAGTCGCCGATCGTCGGCCGCCCGAACAGAAAACTTCTGGAGATTTGGAGATATATGCTCTATTCACCCCGGAAGCCTTACTGGTCAAGGGTCCAACTATCTCCAAGTCTATCTCCAAAACACTCATTTACTTGGAGACAAAGTTGGAGATAGCCGGCAAATACGTCGCATGACGCCAGCCGTGTCGAGAAACGCCCTGCGGTCTGGAACGCTGCGCGCAAAGAAACTCCCGTGCCGCAGCCCTCCCCGATGCAACGGCAAAAGCTGGCCTTGTGTTCAATGAAAAGTTACTTTGCAACCGTCGCATCACGTCAGTGATTGGCGCGAGCAAGCGCGGCATAATCGCGACAAGATTGGGGATTCGGGGACCGAGATGTGCAAGTCCGGACCTAACCTCTCAGTCGGAGGCAGATCAGGTCTGAGATTGCCTGGACGTCGCCTCATCAAGGACGGTGACCGACCCATCTCCGCCATAGGCAGCGTCAGTATCACCGTCTGCAGTTCGCTCCCCAAACAGCCACCCAACTCTCACGGGCGCGTTTTCTCGAAGTTGGAAACAGCAATGAATGGGGCTGCGGCACGCCCTAATGGAGCCCTTGTCCTAGCGCAAGAGCTCAACAATCACGACATCAGTGTCGTCTCGCGCCCTCAATACGAGCCGCGCTTCATCTCGAACGGCAATGCCATCGCGTCGCGTCAGCCTGATCGGTCCTATGTCCAGTCGCCCATGATCCGCAACCAAATAAGCGGAACCGGTCATCGGCAAAACGTGCAGCATCGTCGTGCCTTCGCGCAGCGTCGCGATACGCACCCGCGCGTCGGCATGGAGGGGCAAAGCACCTGTGCGGACATCCTCCGGATCGCCGCTCGCCAGTGTGATGAATTGGCCCTCTCGACACCCTGGCGAACAGACCCGCGTCGAGCAGCGCGGTGTACCGGCCGGTGTGCGCGGACGTAGCCAGATCCGGAACTGTCGTGCGGGAATGTTTTCATCGTTGCGCTCGGCGTGATGGATCGCCGTGCCGGCACTCATCACGTGGACGGAATTGGCAACCAGGCGCGCGCGATTGCCCGCATCGTCTTCGTAGGTGATGGCCCCCGAACGTATCCACGTGACGATCTCGACGTCGCGGTGAGCACGAAGCCCGAGGCCCGCGTGCTGCGCGAATTCAATGTCGTTCCACATATGGAGCGGACCGAGCGGCGCATGGTCGGCGTGCCCGGAGTCGCCCGCGCGGAAATGTTGGCGGACATCAACGCCGCCGTGCCGGATTGCGTCAAGCGAAGGAAAAGGCCGATGTTCAATCATGACGGTGCTCGATTCGAGTGCGCCGGGCGTGGATCGCGATCGTCGAAGACCGCGTCCACCACACCCCGCGTGCTCAGCCTGGCTCAGATCTGCTGCTGGCCGCCGTCGACGAACAATTCGATACCGTTCACGAAGCTCGCGTCGTTCGAGGCCAGGAATAGCGCCGCGCCAGCGATCTCTTCCGGTTCACCGAGACGCCCCATCGGAATCAGGGAAGCCAGGTAATCGGCAAGCCCTTGCCGTTGCGTGGCGTCGTCCCCGGCAAGATCCAGCAGGCCCGGCGTACGGGTCGCGCCCGGGCTGATCGTGTTCACGCGCACACGGCGCTCCTTGAGGTCGAGAATCCAGCTGCGCGCAAACGCACGCACCGCCGCCTTCGAAGCCGAGTACACGCTGAACGCGGCAGTGCCCGCGCTACCGGCCGTCGAGCCGGTGAGAATCACCGATGCGCCCTCGGCAAGCAGCGGCAGCGCTTTTTGCACCGTGAACAGCACGCCCTTCACGTTGCGGTCGAAGGTGTCGTCGTAGTGCGCTTCGGTGATGTTGCCAAGCGGCAGCATCGAGCCGCCACCGGCGTTCACGAACAGCACGTCGAGGCGCCCCTGTTCTTCCTTGATTTGCGCATACAGCGCGTCGAGTTCATCGAGCCGGGTGGAATCCGAGCGGACGCCGGTCGCGTTGCCGCCGGCTTCGCGAATGCCTTTCACGGCGGCATCGAGTTCTGCCTGTCGGCGGCCCGTGAGATAGACGTGCGCGCCTTCCGCCGCGAAACGTTGCGCGGTGGCAAGGCCGATGCCGCTGGTTGCGCCGGTGACGAGTGCGATCTTGTTGTCGAGTTTGCGTGCCATGGTATTGCTCCTTTCGATGAGTCGGTGGATGTTTGCGTCGCAGTGGCTTGCTGCGATGTAAGGAGAATATCGACGGCCTGATCTTTTCGAAATAGAATTGATTGCAATCCAACGTTGCATAAATGAAAAGACAAGGACATGGCTCAACTCCCCGATTTCGAAGGGCTCGCGATGTTCGCGAAGGTGGCCGAGCACGGATCGTTCGCAGCCGCGGCGCGCGCGACCGGCGTGTCGGTCGCCACGGTCTCGCGCGGCGTGGCTCGCCTGGAGGACCGGCTGGGCGCACGGCTGTTCAATCGCACGTCGCGTCAGCTCTCGCTCACCGAGTTCGGCCGGACGATCAGCGAGAAAGCCGGCGAGATCTATCGCCAGGCCGAGGAGGCGGAAAGCTCGGCACGCGAAATGTCGGTGCAGCCACGCGGGCTGGTGCGTCTGGCGGTGCCGATGTCGTACGGGCTGCGCTGGGTTGCGCCGCTGCTGCCGGGCTTCTTTCGCGCTTATCCAGAGGTGTCGATCGACCTGCATCTATCGGATGCGTCGGTCGATCTGGTCGCCGATGGGTTCGACGCCGCCCTGCGTATCGCCGCGCTTCCGGATTCATCCCTGGTCGCGCGGCGGCTGTGCGCGGTGACGCAATTCGTGGTGGCGTCGCCAGAATATCTGAGACGTGAAGGACGACCCACGCATCCGCGCGAGCTGGTGGATCGCCCCTGTCTCTCATATGCGTACCGTGCGCGTAGCGCTGTATGGCGCTTCACGAACGACGCAGGCGAGGAGGAGCCGGTGATGCCGGCGGGCCCGCTGCGCGTGACGAACTCCGATGCGCTGTTGCCCACCCTGCTCGATGGCCTTGCAATCGCCGAGCTGCCTGAATTCATCGCGGGCGAGTATCTGGCCGATGGCCGTCTTGAAGCGATCCTCACCGACTGGTCGCTGACGAAGGGTGGTCTTTACTTCGTTACGCCGTCGGCGCGCGCACGGCCCGCGAAAGTCGCGGCGCTGTCGGATTACTTTGCCGAGCACCTTTCCGAGCCAACATGGCGGTGGCCGAAATGATCCATCGGCGCAGTTGATCAGCCGGCGTCCATCATTGCATTCATGCAATGATGGATTTCAAACGATTCTATTTCGCAAATATTGTCCGATCCGTATTCTCCTTTCCACCGGCTGCACGACATCACGTCGCAAGCCACTGGACCAAGCAAAAGGAGAATCACGATGAATACGCAAGCCACACCGAACACGCCCGATACCGCGACGGTTATAAGTGGTCGCCGGTTAAGGTGTATCGCGAGCGCTTCCGAAACGGTATTACTGCCGCGAATTGGGCGTTGCAAGCGAGCATAACTCGACGCTTCGGTGAGTTGATCCCCCCCGAGCCGCAGCGTGCCGTCATTTTGGTGACGCTACGCGCACTCGAAGACGGTTTGCCTGTTTATGCGGACGGCATTCGAGCGCTTGCCACATCGAACTGGACTGCAAACCCGATCTCTCAACGACTCAACATCGCAAGGTAGTTTTGTGCTATCCGGCTACGCGGAGGGAGTATTCCCCTCCGCGTTCATCGTCCTTCAACATCTCGCAAATTTTCAATCGCGTGCATCGCTGCCTGGCGATGCCCATGCCCTCTTGCTCGTGCGAAAATGCAGATCGCCGAGCCTGTAGTGGTCAACTGATCCCGGACACTGCGTTAAGTTTTTCTTCCGCAACCGCCGGCGCCAGTCCGTCATTGAACTGATGCGGCCGTATCCAGTTGTACCGGTGCATCAGGTAGTGGCTGATGTCCC
>NZ_JACCQB010000106.1:0-3989 GCF_015712265.1 Burkholderia sp. 9777_1386
CGGTAATTCCGCCTCTGGTCAGCCCCGCGCCACCCGCGCTATCGTTTCCCCCATCCCCACAGCCCAGGAGCTGCCTTTGCCTACCCGCCACGGAGTCGACCTCATCCGCGCCCGCGCGCTGTTCGATCGCGAACGCCAGACGTTCACCGAAGCCATGCCGGTTTCCCGCGCGCTGTCCGCGGAAGCGTCCGAGCACTTGCTGTTCGGCGTGCCGTTGCACTGGATGCAGGACTGGTCGACCCCGTTCTCGCTCTACGTGAAGGAAGCCCGCGGCGCGACGTTTACCGACGTCGACGGTCATCGCTACGTCGATTTCTGCCTCGGCGACACCGGCGCGATGTTCGGCCATGCGCCCGAACCCGTCGCCCGCGCGCTCGTCGAACAGGCCACGCGCGGCTACACGACGATGCTGCCGAGCGAGGACGCCGCGTGGGTGTCGCGCGAACTCGCGCGGCGCTTCAAGTTGCCGGTCTGGCAATTCGCGTTGAGCGCGAGCGACGCGAACCGCTTCGTGCTGCGCTGGGCGCGCGCGGCCACTGGCCGCAACACGATCGTCGTGTTCAACGGCTGTTATCACGGCACGGTCGACGACGTGTTCGTCGATCTCGTCGACGGCCGCCCGGTACAGCGCGACAGCCTGCTCGGGCAGTCGTACGACCTGCTCGCGAACACGCGCGTCGTCGAGTTCAACGATCTGGCCGCGCTCGAAGCGGCGCTGCAGGACGGCGATGTCGCGTGCGTGCTCGCGGAGCCCGCGATGACGAACATCGGCATGGTGCTGCCCGACCCGGGTTTCTGGGAAGCCGCGCGCGAACTGACGCGCCGCACCGGCACGCTGCTGGTGATCGACGAGACGCACACGATCAGCAGCGGCCCCGGCGGTTACGCGGTCGCGCACGGTCTCGAACCGGACATGCTGGTGGTCGGCAAGCCGATCGCGGGCGGCGTGCCGTGCGCGGTGTACGGGTTCAGCGCCGAATTCGCGGCGCGCGCCAAGCAGGCGAAGCTGAACGCGCCGCCCGGCCACTCGGGCATCGGCACGACGCTCACCGCGAACATGCTCGCGATGCATGCGATGCGCGCGACGCTCGCCGAAGTCGCGACCGACGCCGCGTATGCGCACATGTTCGCACTCGCCGCGCGGCTCGCGACGGGCCTCGAACACGCGATCGCGACACACCGGCTGCCGTGGTGCGTGACGCGCATCGGCGCGCGCACCGAGTTTCAGTTCGCGCCGGTGCCGCCGCGCAACGGCACGCTGGCCGGCGCGCAGCTCGACAGCGAACTCGAGCACATCGTGCACCTGTACCTGCTGAATCGCGGCGTGCTGATCACGCCCTTCCACAACATGATGCTCGTGTGCCCGCAAACGACCGACGACGATGTCGACCGGCTCGTCGCGCAGTTCGATGCGTGTCTGGGTGAGCTGGTGTGATGCGCTGACGCAGGGCCGGTACGCGCGCGAGCGCGTACCGGGCCGCCGCTTTCGCTACACCGCCTTCAACGCCCGCCGCGCCACTTCCGCGAAATACCGCGCGCCCACCGGCAGGATCGCGTCGTTGAAATCGTAGGTCGCGTTGTGCAGCGGCACGCCGCCCTGCCCGGCCGCCTCGCCGTTGCCGATGAACACGAAGTTGCCCGGCACCGCCTGCAGGAACGCGCCGAAATCCTCCGAGATCATCATCGGCTGCACGTCGGCGTGCACCGCGTCGGCGCCCGCGACGTGCGCGGCGGCCTGCACGGCCGTGTCGACCCATTCCGGCGAATTCACCGTCGGCGCGAACTCGTGCGTGTATTCGAACGTGCAGGTCGCGCCGTGCGTGCGGCAGATCCCTTCGCTGATCTCGCGCATCCGCGTTTCCAGCAGCGCCTGCACGTCGCGCGAATAGCTGCGCGTGTCGCCCTTGATCGTCACGGTCGACGGCAGCACGTTGCGCAGCCCGTCGGTGACGAATTCCGTGCACGAGATCACCGCCTGCTGGCCCGGGTCGACATTGCGCGACACGATCGTCTGCAGCGCGAGCACGATCTGCGAGCCGATCACGATCGGGTCGATGCCCATGTGCGGACGCGCCGCATGCGTGCCGCGCCCGTCGATCCGGATCACGAAGTTGTCCTCGCTCGCCATGATGCCGCCCGCCCGCGTCGAGAACGTGCCCGCGCGCATGCCCGGCATGTTGTGCGCGCCGAAGATCGCATCGACCGGAAAGCGCTCGAACAGCCCGTCCGCCATCATCGCCTTCGCGCCGCGGCCGTGCTCTTCCGCCGGCTGGAAGATGAAGCGCACCGTGCCGTCGAAATCCTTGCGTTCGGCCAGCAACTGCGCGGCGCCGAGCACCATCGACATGTGGCCGTCGTGTCCGCACGCATGCATCTTGCCCGGTGTGCGCGATACGTGTTCGCGGCCCGGCGCGTGCTCGGCGATGTTCAGCGCGTCCATGTCCGCGCGAATGCCGATCGCGCGCCGGCCCGTGCCGGCCGTCAGGTTCGCGACGAGCCCGGTGCCGCCGATGCCGCGATGTACGTCGAGCCCGAGCGTCGTGAGAATCCGCGCGACGTAGTCCGACGTGTTCACCTCTTCGAAACCCGTCTCCGGATACTGGTGCAGATGGCGGCGCCAGGTTTTCAGTTGCCCCTGCAGTGTGCTTGCTTCGATTGCCTCGATCGGGTCCATTGCATTCACCTCGTCGGTCGTCATGTCGTTCAGGCCGCCACCGCCACGCGGCTCAGCCAGTCGCGCTGG
This sequence comes from Burkholderia sp. 9777_1386, assembly GCF_015712265.1. Lineage (NCBI taxonomy): Bacteria > Pseudomonadati > Pseudomonadota > Betaproteobacteria > Burkholderiales > Burkholderiaceae > Burkholderia > Burkholderia sp. 9777_1386. The sequence continues at coordinate 2,744 of NZ_JACCQB010000106.1, forward strand.
CGCGCCAGCACCGCGTCGGCCGTCTCGCCGACGCAATGCCGGTACACGGACGGCGCGGTCGCCCCTTCCGTGTTGATCGCCAGCACGCGCGCATTCGCATCGAGCCCGACCTGCCGCGCGAGCGCCGGGTCGCGCATCAGCACGTCGAGCCCGGCCACGCCGGCCGCGCCCGATTCGCCGGCGACGACCGGCACGTCGCGTGCGCTGCCGGCCGCGAGGCCGCGCATCGCCTGCACCGCGTCCTCGTCGTCGATCAGCATGAAGTAATCGATGCACATCTCGAGGAAATCCCACGCGAGCGGCGACGCCTCGCCGCACGCGAGCCCGGCCATCACCGAATCGACGCTGCCGCTCGCCTTCGTCGCGCGCCCGGCCAACGCGCTCTGGTACAGGCAATCGGCCTGGCGCGGCTCGACGACGATGAAGCGCGGCCGCTGCACGCCGTCGCGCTCCCACAGGTAACTCGCGACGCCCGCGGCGAGGCCGCCCACGCCGCCCTGCAGGAACACGTGCGTGAACGGCCGTCCGTCGTCCTCCGCGGCCTGCGCGGCCGCTTCGGCGGCGATCACGCCGTAGCCCTGCATCACGTCGCGCGGAATCGCTTCGTAGCCGTCGTACGACGTATCCGACACGACGTACCAGCCGTTCGCTTGCGCGAGCTGCGCCGCGCAGACGACCGATTCGTCGTAGTTCCCCGCGATGCGCACGATCCGCGCGCCGTAGGCCGAGATCGCGCGTTCGCGCTCGGCGTCGACGTTCGCATGCAGCACGATCACGCAGCCGCAGCCGATCGCGCGCGCGGCGGCGGCCAGCGCGCGGCCGTGATTGCCGTCGGTCGCGCTGATCACCGTCAGGTCGGCCAGCTCCGCCGCGTAGCGGCCGGTGACGAGCCCCTGCGGATCGAGCGCCTGCGTGCGCCGCAGCCGCTTCACGAGCCGCACCAGCGCGATCGGCGCGCCGAGCGCCTTGAAGCTGCCGAGCGGCGAGCGGCACGACTCGTCCTTCACGCTGACGCTCGCGACGCCGAGCCGCGCGGCCAGATCGGGCAGCGCGCGCAGCGGCGTGCGCGCGTGGCCGACGAGCGGCCAGTGCGCGAGCCACGCGCCGCTTTCGTCGGCCGACGCGATGTTCATCACGCGGCGCAGCGCGTTCGGGTAAGCGGTGCGCGACGCGCGCGGGTTGGCGATCAGCATGACGAAAGGCTCCGGATCGGGACCGCGCGGGCGGTCCGTCGGGTGGGTCGGGT
>NZ_JACCQB010000107.1:0-3985 GCF_015712265.1 Burkholderia sp. 9777_1386
TTCCCATCCCGAACAGGACCGTGAAACGACTCTACGCCGATGATAGTGCGGATTCCCGTGTGAAAGTAGGTAATCGTCAGGCTCCCCTCAAGCCAGAAACCCCCGCCCGAAAAGGCGGGGGTTTTTGCATTTGGGCGATAGAAATGTACGGTGCGCCTGGCACGGGTTGCAGCTCGTGCTGACAGGCTAAACGGCAGCGGACCTGAGTGTCTCGCCCGCTGCGCTTGCATCGCAATCGTCGCTTGTCACAGTTACTAACGGTATCGAGTCTCGGGTACTGAGCTACCTGAGCGATGGCGACTTGCGACGCCCACCATGGGCAATGCGCCGATCACATCGGCGTGATGATGAGCCGCTTGTCCTCGACAGTAATCCGGACGCGTTCTCCAGCCTCGAAACCCGCGTCCTCAAGCCACACTCCCGCCAATTTGATCCACGGGAAGTACGTCGTGTTCAGTTTCCGGTGCGCTCTGATGGCACGGAGAACCCTAGACAAGGAATGATGGCGCGCTGACTCTTGAACAGTGACGAAGCGTTCCGTTACGGAGGTACGTGACTTATGATTGGCCTTAGCCATTTCCGACTCCTGGTTTGAGTTGGTTGTGGTCAGCGGGTCGTATGGGTGGCAGCCCATGCGGCCCGCGCTTTTTGCGGTGATGCCATTTGAGTCTACCTAACTGGGCATCTCGAAGTATGGAAAATTCGGAGGATGGCCAAACGGCATAGTTAGAGAAGGAGTTCGCTGCATCTTGCAATCCAACCAATTGGAGTTCGCTGACCTGGTGTCGATGGATGAGCCCCAGGGTGTCAGGCTCGTAGTTCCCGGCATCAGAGCGACCGTTCTGCTCGGTATCTGCCATCGCGCCGGTAGCGTCAGTTCTCAGAGCTCAGAGTCTTCGAGCGGGAAGGGGCGCGTCGAACCAACATGACTCTCGGCGCCAGTCCTTCGGACGTCCGATTGCCGCTAAATGCGATCTCGTCCGTTGGTAGCTTCGTTCCTTTCTTGTTGAACAAGATGTGGCCTTCTGTTTGTGCATGCAGGATAAGAGCTCTTTCAATAACCTTGATTTGCTTTTTTGCTCTCTCGCGCGACTTGGTGTCGACGCCACAATAAATCAGAAATCGCTTTCCATTGGGAGCGCGCTCGATTGCACGCATAAGCGACAATGAATTCAAGTGCGATTTGATGCGGCCACGGATCGAGAGAGTTTCACCTATGTAAATAGGTGCGACATTTTTTCCATACGCCCGCCCAAAAATATAAACTCCGGGATGCGTTGGAAGTTGGGCAAGATCAAGCTCATAGATCAGGCCACCTGACGTGCTTTTTTTGAGGGGAATTGGCTGCGACCATGAGGCTTCGATTTTCATATCCTGTCCTGATATCGTCTCTCGACATTCTCTCTGTTGTAAGGTCTGCTGCGTGCGCATTTCCCGGGATGCGGCAAATAGTATAGTCTCTTCGCCCTGTCCATTTCGTGCGATCCCAACACAATCGGGACGCAGCTGGTTGCAAGACATACCGTACCATTTATAGACTCTTCCGTCGTCCGAAACGGATTCATAGGCGGTCCCTACCTTGGCAAGAATCTGCCGCAGCTCGTCGAACTCGGCTCGTCTGTTTTTCTTGACCTTGAAGCACCGATCGACGGGTAACGAATTGTCCTCAGGAAAACCTTGCTTGCTCTCGCTGACGTTCTGCTGGGCGGCGGTCCGCTCGCTGTGCACAGATATCACTCGACGTTATCGAGATTGCCCAGGGACCGAACTATTGTGGCTTTTTGAGTGACTACTCGCTCTTAACTAATGACACGACATCCCCCCAAGAGACGCTAAGAGGTTCGCCGTAGGCTAGCCCCTGGCTTCTAACGTAAGCATCGATAGAGCGGGGCGAAAGTCGATCAAGCCACTGATCGCGGGCGAGCCATTGAATCTGGACACACCAATAGTTCCCCCGAGGAGCCGGATAGCCTGCCGCAGCCATTCCGGCTTCTGTTATTTCCTCTGCGTCAGAAACGATGCGGGCAAGCGCGACCTCGTGTGTTGAGGGGCAGTAAAGGAGTAGAAGCTGACTGCTCAGTAAGGTCGCGCCAGGATGAACGCCTCCGCGGCGACCTTCAGCTCGAACGTTGTACGACTTACGTCCTCGAATCCAAGTCCAATGTTCGTGGCTTTTTACGAGGCCCAGAAGTACGCTCGCATCGGGGGACGGGGAAGCGGACGCTTGAGCCGATCGCCGAAGCAGTGATGTGCCATATGTTTCCATCTGCCAGAATCGACCGCGCTCGTGCCTTGTTAGACGCGTCGCGACGTGATCGAGCACATCGCTGATGAATCGTTGAAGTGCCGATGCACCGCTAGCGATACCGGTGTCGGTTGGCCGCAGCACGAATGCACCTAACCCCGGCAGGAGCTCGTGATACTCGGGATATTTGAGGCCGTCTCCTTCATCATCGCCGCCCGGATACAGCACATACGCACCTGCGGTTCGATGTATAGCGTCGCGGTATGCGTGCATCTTTAGTAGATCTTCACGTAGAACGCCGCCCCGCTCCAACCGAGTGGGCGACTCCGAGCCAGAGGTGTCCGCTTGTTCGCTATCGGTACCGAAAATTTCTCGAACGAAATCGACTCGATACTTGGCGTCGAAATGAAGCGCGATAGGTTCAAAGGATGAGGGCTCATCATCGGCGGGACTGATCAACAACGAATAGTCCGGGCGCATTGGTCTCGTCCACGACGCGATACCTGCAGTGCCTCGGCGATAGGTTCGATTGAAGCAGAGTTCAATTCGCATACGTCGATCCAAGCGGTCGACCTCTCCGGAAAGAACAGTCTCTACGCCTGTGCGAATGCCGACAGTCAAACCATCTGGTCGAGCTTGCACCAACGGACTCAAATCGAACGCCTGACCCACGAGGTCCGCCACGACTTGCGAAAGCTGAATGAATGCCCAGTACTCGTAAAGCGTCGCGACATCGCGCTGGCCTGCGCCATAGACATCGGGTGACGATTGCCAAGAGAGACGCGCTGCAAATTCAGTCTCCACGTAGGCTTTGAAGATATCCCGATAGCCTTCGCGCTTCTGGAGTACCTGATCGTCGGCTGGGAATCTTGTGAGTCGCCCAACATCGGTAAACAGGTCGCAGTGCAGCACCTCTTCCAACTGTGACATTACGCCAGAAATTTCGCGTTGCCCTCGGGTCGTCGCGGGGCTGGCCGCGGCTTTGGAAAGACCTCGCTCGATGTCGCCGAGTATCCGAAGCCAATGCTCTAGAGCGAATTTAACAAAGCGATTCGAGGTCGTGTCGTGGGTCGCTTCTGTTTGTGCGCGTTCAAAGTAGGACGGGACGGACTTGAGAGATCCGTCTGGCCAAGCCGATCTAGATCCGCCTTTGGCGAATTGGCGCAGTACACGTGAATCCGCTCGTATCCCGGCGCCAGCACGCACCATGTCGCTTGTCGTTTCCCATGCGGTGTGCGGACGCCGAATGACCTCGTGAAGCGCTCCTTGGAAGTTTTCGCTTTCGAACAAGGCGCGCAAAAATGTGAAGCGCTGATAGAGCGTAACGGCGTCACATGTCTCGTCGAGTTCGAAGCTTGCATCGCTCACTGCGAAACGGTCCATCACGAGCTCAGTCATGCGCTCAGCAATATCGCGCAGCATCCAGCGATACTCTGAAAGATACGAGAGTTTGCGCGATCGGACCTCAAGCTCCATCTGCCCGAGTGTTCTGGCGTCGGTACGGAGCACGACGCGTATGGTGCCGGTTGCAAGTCCGGGCCGTAGTCGACCAGACGCTCCGTCCGTGGTATCAGGTTGGAAAAGTTCTTCGGGATCGGCGATCAGCGGGCTATTGTCAACCTCGGCCGTAATTTCCCCAGAAGTGTCGAAGTAAAATTCCCCACCCTGTTCGGACGGTGATCAACCGGCGACGTGATCGAATGGGTTCCTTCGGGGGCGGCCCGGGCGCCGGCGAGCCGG
>NZ_JACCQB010000108.1:0-3562 GCF_015712265.1 Burkholderia sp. 9777_1386
CACCGTTGCCGGTCACGTTACCCAGCGAGGCGTTACCCGAGCCGATCGACGCGACCGTCCCGTTGTTCAGCGCCGTGTTGCCCGTCACGTTGCCGTTGTTCAATGCCAGCGTGCCGTTCGGGTTCACCGCCGTGTTGCCCGACACCGTCCCGTTCGGACCTGCCGTGAACGTACCGTTGTTCACCGTGGTATTGCCCGCGACGTTGCCGCCATTGGCCACCACCAGGTTGCCCGCGTTCACGGTCGTGTTCACACTCGATGCAATGTTGCCCGTCACCGTCTGCGTTCCCGTGCCCTGCTTTGTGAACCCGCCAGATCCGTCTATCGCGCCACCGAATGTTTGGCTGGTTCCATCGCCGAAAGTCAGCGTCGTTCCGGATGCACCCAAATGCACTGTACTTCCGGTGGCGCCCGACAAGGACACGACGATTTGACTCTTCGCCTGCGTAAGATCGAGCGTCGCACCTGCCGCCACATTAAGCGCGCTTTGTGCCGACAGCGAGCCGTTATTGGCGATCGCAAGCGTCCCGCACTGCACGCTCGTTCCGCCCGTAATTTCACTCACTCCTCCAAGCGTGAGTTGCCCGGTACCAACCTTTACGACACTACCATTTGCACCATCAGTCTGTCTGATTGGACCGTCATAGGTCGTATTCGCATTCAATGCACCAATGAATATCGTCTGATTGGGAGTGACAGAGGGGTCGTAGGTTCCTGCGTACGTATACGGTTTTGTCGTAAAATAAACTCCCCCGGCTGAGCGGGACATATTCGTACCGCTCAACGCTCCAACATTGAGACTGCCGGAAATCGTGGATACCTCCAATGCCCCGGAGCCTGTCAAATTAACAGTTGAATTACCCAGATCAGCATTTTCATGTCCAAACAGATAACCTAGGCCCTTTACATTGAAATTTACCTGAGAATCAACCCCGCCCTTTATCGCAAGAAATCCATATGCACCCGCTCCTCCCAATATAAAGATTTGGGTTTGACCAGAATTATTCTTTATCGAAGTAGTTTGATTGCTTAAAGTTAGCCCTCCTTGACCATTCGACCCAATCGAGATATTGTATTTTGCTGCACCGGCATCAAAGGTCATCGAATCGCTTGTCCAATAACCTGTCGGATCATTGAGACTAACGGTGCTTCCCGAAGGTCCGACCGTTCCAAAATGAAGCGCCTTGCCGGTGATCGAGCCGACTGGATTCCAGTTGGTGTTGCCTATAAGCGAATTATTGGTTTTTCCAGTCCAGGTAGCTGAAGATTGTGCTTTTACTTCCGACGAAACCAAAAGGGCAGCGCCAGCAATCATCGCAACTGACAAAAGCCTGTTGCCGCTAAAAATAGTCGACCTCGCCGATCCGTTGCCACCGATCCCGATCTGTCCCAAGCCGAGGTTGCGGCGGTCAATGCCGAGTATACGGTGCGCCCGCCGCCACGCCGCCATAATTCTGCGACGCAGCGATTTAGACATAGACGATCCACGTCGCGTTTGTCGATTTTCTTTAAACATGATGCTTCCCACCAGTTTTTAACATTTGCGCGATCGATAAAAAGCAGTACCTTGACGGCAATATCCCGAACGAATAGTTATCTCGCGATTTTCGCGGCGCGCCGATCGCCCTATCTGCAGATTAAATCGCTCAAGGCTCCCTTGACATTGTGGACTACACCACTGCCTCAGCAATTCAACGACAGAGTACTCAGCCGTTTGCACCATTTTCTCGACTCAAATCGTGTCGAGTGACAAGGTCGAATCGCCCCTGATTCATACCATCGGCACATCTGACAGATACGACCACTCGCTTGCCGAAACGATCGACCGTCTTCGCAGCCTGCTCACCGTGTTGCCGGTTATCCTGAACTCCTCTAGACTCGCTTTCTAGACCTCAATCAAAGAGGCGAGTGACGGAAGAAAACAGACCAGCCGACTCTAATTTAAAATTTCTATTGCCAGCGAGGTGTCAATTACGATCAAAATCCGCGCTTTTCCGGCGGCGCCCGATCATCACGGAGTCATTTGCCGACCATCGTCCTTATCGCGACAGAACCGTTCGGATTGCAAGAGTCGATCGAACGGTAAGTCGCGACCTCACGTCGGCCGCTGCTGCCGAAATTGACAAACACTTTCGTCGGTTTAGTGAATTTATAAAAACAAACCAAAAATTCGGGAAATTTCCTGTAGTGAATAAACAGTTGCTGTTGCACTGTAGGTCCCTCGGAAGACAACACAAAACAATCCCTGAACAGGAGACCTACTTTGACGAACAGTGCACGCTGGATAGTGGCGGCTATCGCGGTCGCAATAGGGAGCGCCGGATGTGGTGGAGATTCGATCGACGGTGTGTCGCCGCCGGCCGTTTCGAGCGTGACGCCGCCGACTCAACCCGGAGTGCCGGCACCGCCCTCGGGTGCGACACCCGACATGCCGGCATCCGCCCCCGCTGCTGCTGCGGTGGATCTGAAGCTGACGCAATACGTCGATCCGATGATCGGCACCGACCAGGTTCCTCCGCTCGTGGCCGATATCGCCGGCACGCAGTCGCCACCGGAAGATCTGCTCGGAGGTTTCACATCGCCGGCCGCGACGATGCCATTCGGTATGGTCCAATGGGGGCCGGACACACCTGCGGTGCCGAATACGTGGAGTCCACCTGGTTACCACTACAGCCAGACGAAAATTACCGGTTTTAGCCTCACGCACTTGAGTGGTGTTGGATGCTACGCAGGCGGAGCGTTGCCGGTGCTCCCAATGGTCGAGGGACAATCCGGCCCGGCTGAGTTCAAGCATATAAACGAAACGGTTCGGCCCGGCTATTACGGTGTGACGTTCGACAACGGCATTCGCACTGAGCTGAGCGCCACCCAACGCTCGGGCGTTGCTCGCTTTGTATGGCCAGCCGGGCAGCGGGGGCAGCTCAACCTCACTGCGCAGACCAGTAGTGTTCCGTCGGGGAGCGGTGCAATCGCGTTGGAACCTAACGACCCGCAAGCACTGTCGGGCTCTATGCAAGGCGGTAGCTTCTGCGGCAACGGGCAGAACTATACGATTTACTTCTATGCGCGAGTCGACAGACCGTTCGCCGCGGAGATTAACGGAAGAAGTGCAGTCCTTTCCTTCGCGTCGTCGTCTGGTGCCCGGTCGACGGTGAACATGAAGGTCGGTATTTCATACGTTAGCGTAGCGAACGCCAAGGCGAACCTGGATACCGAAAGCGGTACGCAGACACTCGATCAAATCGCGGCACAGGCGGACGCGGTGTGGAACAAGGAACTCAACGTAATCCAGGTTACCGGCGGCAGCGCTGCCAACCTGAAAAAGTTCTATACCTCCCTGTATCACGTACTGCTCGCGCCGAGCGTGTTCAGTGACGTGAATGGCGACTATCTGACCATGGACGGGAAGATCGCCAACGCGGGCAAGGGGCGTATTGTAGTGGTCAACTGATCCCGGACACTGCGTTAAGTTTTTCTTCCGCAACCGCCGGCGCCAGTCCGTCATTGAACTGATGCGGCCGTATCCAGTTGTACCGGTGCATCAGGTAGTGGCTGATGTCCC
>NZ_JACCQB010000109.1:0-3382 GCF_015712265.1 Burkholderia sp. 9777_1386
GGGAGCCTGACGATTACCTACTTTCACACGGGAATCCGCACTATCATCGGCGTAGAGTCGTTTCACGGTCCTGTTCGGGATGGGAAGGGGTGGGACCGACTCGCTATGGTCATCAGGCAAAGGGGGTTGTTGCGTTGCTTCGCAGCGCAACCAATCTTGGAAGAAGCAGTAATTTAGGTTGTGTGTATCACACACGAGAATCCAACTTGTCGCTCTGGATCGCGGCCAGTGCTTTCACACGGCGCCGATCTACAAGGCAGACTTGTTATAGGATCAAGCCTTACGGGCAATTAGTATCAGTTAGCTGAACGCATTACTGCGCTTACACACCTGACCTATCAACGTCCTGGTCTCGAACGACCCTTCAAGGGGATCTAGTCCCCAGGGATATCTCATCTTAAGGCGAGTTTCCCGCTTAGATGCTTTCAGCGGTTATCTCTTCCGAACATAGCTACCCGGCGATGCCACTGGCGTGACAACCGGTACACCAGAGGTTCGTCCACTCCGGTCCTCTCGTACTAGGAGCAGCCCCCTTCAAATATCCAACGCCCACGGCAGATAGGGACCAAACTGTCTCACGACGTTTTAAACCCAGCTCACGTACCTCTTTAAATGGCGAACAGCCATACCCTTGGGACCGGCTACAGCCCCAGGATGAGATGAGCCGACATCGAGGTGCCAAACACCGCCGTCGATATGAACTCTTGGGCGGTATCAGCCTGTTATCCCCAGAGTACCTTTTATCCGTTGAGCGATGGCCCTTCCATACAGAACCACCGGATCACTATGACCTGCTTTCGCACCTGCTCGACTTGTCGGTCTCGCAGTTAAGCACGCTTATGCCATTGCACTATCAGCACGATTTCCGACCGTACCTAGCGTACCTTCGTACTCCTCCGTTACGCTTTGGGAGGAGACCGCCCCAGTCAAACTGCCTACCATGCACTGTCCCCGACCCGGATCACGGGCCAAGGTTAGAACCTCAAACAAACCAGGGTGGTATTTCAAGGACGGCTCCACCGAAACTAGCGTTCCGGTTTCATAGCCTCCCACCTATCCTACACAGATCGGTTCAAAGTCCAATGCAAAGCTACAGTAAAGGTTCATGGGGTCTTTCCGTCTAGCCGCGGGTAGATTGCATCATCACAAACACTTCAACTTCGCTGAGTCTCGGGAGGAGACAGTGTGGCCATCGTTACGCCATTCGTGCAGGTCGGAACTTACCCGACAAGGAATTTCGCTACCTTAGGACCGTTATAGTTACGGCCGCCGTTTACCGGGACTTCAATCAAGAGCTTGCACCCCATCATTTAATCTTCCGGCACCGGGCAGGCGTCACACCCTATACGTCCACTTTCGTGTTTGCAGAGTGCTGTGTTTTTATTAAACAGTCGCAGCCACCAGTTTATTGCAACCCCTTCACCCTTCCAGCGCAGGCTGGTCAAGCTACAAGGGCGTACCTTATCCCGAAGTTACGGTACCAATTTGCCGAGTTCCTTCTCCCGAGTTCTCTCAAGCGCCTTAGAATACTCATCTCGCCCACCTGTGTCGGTTTGCGGTACGGTCATCGTTAGACTGAAGCTTAGAGGCTTTTCTTGGAACCACTTCCAATTGCTTCGCTCCCTAGGGAGCTCGCGCCACACCCTTGAATTACGCGCCCGGATTTGCCTAAGCGCCTTCTCCAATGCAGCGACCGGGACTTCCAACACCCGGACAACCTTCCGCGATCCGTCCCCCCATCGCATCTAACAATGGTGCAGGAATATTGACCTGCTTCCCATCAGCTACGCATTTCTGCCTCGCCTTAGGGGCCGACTCACCCTACGCCGATGAACGTTGCGTAGGAAACCTTGGGCTTACGGCGAGGGGGCCTTTCACCCCCTTTATCGCTACTCATGTCAGCATTCGCACTTCCGATACCTCCAGCACCCTTTACAAGGCACCTTCGCAGGCTTACGGAACGCTCTCCTACCATGCGAGCAAGCTCGCATCCGCAGCTTCGGTATATAGCTTAGCCCCGTTACATCTTCCGCGCAGGACGACTCGATCAGTGAGCTATTACGCTTTCTTTAAAGGGTGGCTGCTTCTAAGCCAACCTCCTGACTGTTTTAGCCTTCCCACTTCGTTTCCCACTTAGCTATATTTGGGGACCTTAGCTGGCGGTCTGGGTTGTTTCCCTCTTGACACCGGACGTTAGCACCCGATGTCTGTCTCCCGTGATTGCACTCTTCGGTATTCGGAGTTTGCTATGGCGGGGTAATCTGCAATAGACCCCCCAACCATGACAGTGCTCTACCCCCGAAGGTGAGACACGAGGCACTACCTAAATAGTTTTCGGAGAGAACCAGCTATTTCCAGGTTTGTTTAGCCTTTCACCCCTATCCACAGCTCATCCCCTAACTTTTCAACGTTAGTGGGTTCGGACCTCCAGTACGTGTTACCGCACCTTCATCCTGGCCATGGATAGATCACCTGGTTTCGGGTCTACGCCCAGCAACTGAACGCCCTATTCGGACTCGCTTTCGCTACGCCTGCCCTATACGGTTAAGCTTGCTACTGAACGTAAGTCGCTGACCCATTATACAAAAGGTACGCCGTCACCCCTTGCGAGGCTCCGACTGTTTGTATGCATGCGGTTTCAGGATCTATTTCACTCCCCTCCCGGGGTTCTTTTCGCCTTTCCCTCACGGTACTGGTTCACTATCGGTCGATCACGAGTATTTAGCCTTGGAGGATGGTCCCCCCATCTTCAGACAGGATTTCACGTGTCCCGCCCTACTTGTCGCACACCTAGTTCTTTCATACTGTTTTCGCCTACAGGGCTATCACCTGCTATGGCCGCACTTTCCAGAGCGTTCGGCTAACAATACAAATAAAGAGTGCAAGGCTCATCCCATTTCGCTCGCCACTACTTTGGGAATCTCGGTTGATTTCTTTTCCTGCGGTTACTTAGATGTTTCAGTTCACCGCGTTCGCTTCGCATGGCCTATGTATTCAGCCATGGATACTCCAAAAGGAGTGGGTTTCCCCATTCGGACATCTACGGATCAAAGCTCGTTTGCCAGCTCCCCGTAGCTTTTCGCAGGCTACCGCGTCCTTCATCGCCTGTGATCGCCAAGGCATCCACCACATGCACTTGTTCGCTTGACCCTATAACGAGTCTGTCTCGTTACAGGTTGAGTTCTCGCGTTGTGCCGTATTCCAATTGAGTCGAACTTAGAGTTCGAATCATCTTGAGATACATCGATACAATCACAACCCGGATAGTTTCCACGTCCATCTCAAGACGCTTCCGCTATCCAAATTACTTACTTCTTCCAGATTGTTAAAGAACGACAGCCGATATCTGTTGATATCCTCTGACTGGCTCAATCGCCAATGA
>NZ_JACCQB010000010.1:0-170902 GCF_015712265.1 Burkholderia sp. 9777_1386
GAAGGAGCAGACATGATCTTCGGATCCCATGCTTGTACATGCGCACTCGATGTAAATGGCGCGCGTAACCGTTCGGGCTTCAGGAAGACCAGCACGGCAACCGTGCGTTTTGTACTCAGTCACGGGCTCCAACACCCAAGCGCGGGGCAAACTGCACGGTCTCGTCTGGCTACCACCAGACTTTACCGTACTGGTCAGTACTGAACATACAAGCGCGCCGCGTCACGCACGACCACACGCTGCAGAGCGCGCGCGGGTGCCGTAGACTGCGGTACGCGCGAGTGCGCATTTCACAACCCCTATCGCTTTCCGCCATGTTCACGCTGTCCAATGACCCTACCGCCTCCAAGGCCGATCAATACGCGACGCTCGTCGAGCAGGCGCGCGCGCTCGTCGAATCCGAACGCGACCTGACCGCGAATGCGGCGAATTTCTCCGCGCTCGTCTATCACTCGCTCGATCGCCTGAACTGGGCCGGCTTCTACTTCTTCGACGGCACCGAGCTCGTGGTCGGACCGTTCCAGGGCAAGCCCGCGTGCGTGCGGATCGCGCTCGGCAAGGGCGTGTGCGGCACGGCCGCGCAGACCCGCGAGACGCAGGTCGTGCGCGACGTGCACGACTTCCCCGGCCATATCGCATGCGATGCGGCGTCCGAATCGGAAATCGTCGTGCCGCTGGTCGCCGGCGACGGCACGCTGATCGGCGTGTGGGACGTCGACAGCCCGGTCGCCGCGCGCTTCGACGACGAAGACCGCCAAGGGATGGAAGCACTCTGTCGCGTGTTCGTCGAACACGCTTGGGAGAAGGCGCGCGGTTAAGCGCCGCGGCGTCGCGGCGCCGGCCGCCGTGAACGACACGGGCCCCGCGAAGGGGCCCGTTTCATTGCAACGCTTCCATTGCAACGCTACGCCGCCGTGCGCGGCGCACCCCTGCCAGTGTCAGGCAGCGTGCGTGCCCGGAAGCGCCGAGAACGCCTGGGGCTTCGCGTCCTCGGTGAGCACCTCGAAACCCGTTTCCGTCACGACGACCATGTGCTCCCATTGCGCGGACAGCGAATGGTCCTTCGTGACGACCGTCCAGCCGTCGGCCAGCACGTGGGTGTCGCGCTTGCCCGCGTTGAGCATCGGCTCGATCGTGAAGATCATCCCCGGCCGCAGCGGCAGGCCGGTGCCCGGGCGACCGTAATGCAGCACCTGCGGCTCGTCGTGATAGACGTCGCCGATGCCGTGCCCGCAATACTCGCGCACCACGCTGAACCCTTCACGATGGGCGACCTGCTGGATCGCATAACCGACGTCGCCGAGCGTCGCGCCGGGACGCACCGCGCGAATGCCGGCGTGCATTGCCTCGTAGGTCGCCGCGACGAGCCGCCGCGCGAGTTCGTTCGGTTCGCCGACGAAGTACATGCGGCTCGTATCGCCGAACCAGCCGTCCTTGATCACTGCGATGTCGAGGTTCACGATGTCGCCGTCGCGCATCGGCCGCGACGTCGGAATGCCGTGACAGACCACGTGGTTGACCGACGTGCACAGCGTCTTCGGATAGCCGTGGTAGCCGATGTTCGCGGGAATCGCGCCCAATTCGTCGATGATGTATTCGCGGCAGCGTGCGTCCAGCTCATCGGTGGTGACGCCCGGCTTCACGTACTCGGTGATCATCGTCAGCACCTGCGACGCGAGCTTCGCGGCTTCGCGCGACTTGGCGATTTCCGCGGCACCGCGGATCGGAATTTCGCGTTTCGCCATCACGCCACCTGCTCGATGCCGTGCGCGGCCGTCTCCGCCGGCCCCACGTCGTCGCCCCGCGCCTCGGCCTCGATCAACATCTTGCAGATGTCGCCGTAGGACAGCGCCGGGTTGAGTTCCGCCAGCATCCCGACACGCAGCCAGTGTTCGGCCTGCGCGTTGATCGAACGGCTCAACGCCGTGCTCGTCGAGCGCAGCCGCTCATGCATATGCTCGGAAATCTTGATGATGCCCATATATCCCCAATTAAACGAAACGTAGCTGTTTCGTATATTACGCTGCGCATGACGACCGGGCAAGCCGTTCGTGTCTCGCCTCCCGCCGCCCCGCTGCGGGAAATACCGTTGACATCGAATTCCAGCTTGCTGGACAATAAATCCATTATGAAAGAATCAGCGATCATCGCGGCCGACGATACGGGCATCAACGAGCGCATTGCCCGGCGCGTGCGCGACCTGCGCGCCGTTCGAGGCTACACGCTCGACGCGCTGGCCGCGCGTTCCGGCGTCAGCCGTTCGATGATCTCGCTCATCGAACGCGCGTCGGCCAGCCCGACGGCCGTCGTGCTCGACAAGCTCGCGGCCGGCCTCGGCGTGTCGCTGGCCGGACTGTTCGGCGGCGACCGGGACGACGCGCCCGCCCAGCCGCTCGCACGGCGCGCGCAGCAGGCCGAATGGCGCGACCCGGCGTCCGGCTATGTGCGGCGCAACCTGTCGCCGGCCGGCTGGCCGTCGCCGATCCAGCTCGTCGAGGTCGATTTCCCGCCCGGCGCGCGCGTCGCGTACGACAGCGGCGGGCGCGAAAGCGCGCTGCATCAGCAGGTGTGGATCATCAGCGGCCGCGTCGACGTCACGTTCGGCGACGTGCTGCACGAACTTCACGAAGGCGACTGTCTGGCCATGCGGCTCGACCAGCCGCTGATCTTCAGCAATCCGTCGTCGCATGCCGCGCGCTATGTCGTCGCGATCTGCGATGCATCCGCCGCCGGCGTGCGGAGCACGTGACGCGCGCATCGTGTGTGGAACCGATTCAGAGCCAACAGGAAGGAACCCGTATGAATTCCCCGACACAGCGCGACGACGTGCGCCTGATCGATTGCAGCGAGGCCGAACACGCGGCGGCCATCCTCGAGATCCTGAACGACGCGATCGTGAACTCGACCGCGCTGTACGACTATCGACCGCGCCCGCCGGAAGCGATGGTCACGTGGTTCGCGACGAAACGCGCGGGCGGCTTCCCGGTTTTCGGCACCGTCGACGCAGCGGGCGAACTGCTCGGCTTCGCGAGCTGGGGTACGTTCCGCGCGTTTCCGGCGTTCAAGTACACGGTCGAACACAGCGTCTACGTGCGCAACGACCAGCGCGGTCGCGGGCTCGGCGAACGGCTGCTGCGCGAAGTGGTCCGGCGGGCGCGCGAAGCGCAGGTGCACGTGCTGGTCGGCTGCATCGATGCGACCAATGCCGGCAGCATCGCGCTGCATACGAAACTGGGGTTCGTGCACGCGGGCACGATCGCGGAGGCGGGCTTCAAGTTCGGCCGCTGGCTCGATGCGGCGTTCTATCAGTTGAAGCTCGAGACGCCGGCGCAGCCGGTGGATGGGTGATGATGGCTTGCGACACGTCGCGTGCGCCGTGCGCGACGGCTTCAGGTGATGCAGGAAACCTCTCTTCCGGTCGTCAGGCCGCAGGATCATGAGCTCACCGCCCGGCAATCGCGCGTATGGCCTCCGCAAAGACATCTGGCGCCTCGCGCGGGACGAAGTGTCCTATTCCATGCAGCAGGCGGCGTTCATAGTGCCCGGAAAAGTACCGCTCCTTGTTTTCAGACGTGACGGGCAAATTGTCACGATCTTCCGCACCCTGGAGCATGATGGTGTCGACAGGGATCATCGGCGAAGCCGCCAATTGTCGTTCTATCTGCTCGTGCTGACCTGCGCCCGGCGCATCATGCCAGCGCTGTCGGTAAGCATGAAGGCTGATGTCGGCCCAGTCGGGATTGTCGAGAGAGCCGATCATGGCTTGAAAGTCGCTCTCCCTGTCGGGCCAAGCGGGCGACCAGCTGTGCCACAAGTATCTGCACAACCGTTCGCGATCCTCTCGATAGGCCTTCATTCCATACGTCGTCGCGACATACCACTCGTACCAATACGCGTTGGCCAGTTCATAGGGCATTTCGTTGGCCGGCATCGCGGTGGCATAGCCCGCCGCGGCGGTAACCATACCGTTTATTCTTTCGGGAAACAGCGCCGCGACGCCGTACGCCGCGCGCGCTCCCCAGTCGTACCCGGCGAGGAGGACGTTCGTCAAATCCAGCGCTTCCACGAACTGCGACAAATCAAGGGTCAGCGCTGCAATTGCGCCGCTGCGCATCGTGTCGCCATTCAAGAAGCGTGTCGGTCCCGATCCACGCAGATAGGGCGCGTAGATTCGGAACTGCTGACCACTCGATCCGAGGTCCAGGATAGTCTTGTCCCAGCACTGAACATCGTCGGGCCATCCGTGGACAAGGACCAGCGGCGGTCCGTCAAGCGGGCCCGATACTTCGTAGGCCACGTCGAGTTCGCCGGTGCGACATGTCAAGAAATTTCGTGGCGATCCGCGTGTGCCCCGCTCATTCGCATCTGAAGTCATATCGATCTCCGGAAAGACGATTCAAAGATGCCGGCAAGCAGCAGCATCGCTCATTCCCGTTCGACATGACTTCCGACCGAATTTCGCGCGCAACGATTCGTCATGGAATCGTGCGTCTACGTAGACGCACCGACATACCCGAGCCCAAAGTAACGTTGAGACTCCTGCTCGGGTCCAATCACCGTCAAATCGACGACTGGAAAGCGGAAACCTTGTTCCGACCGGCTGCCTTCGCGTAATACAACGCCTCGTCGGCCGCCTTGATGACCGCACCGGGATCGCCGTCCTGATCCGGTGTCCAACTCGCCAACCCGATGCTGGCAGTCACACGCCCGTATTCGCTTCCGGCGTGCTCGAGCGCCAGTTCGTTGATCGCCGCGCGTATTCGTTCAGCAGTCTGGGCTGCCCCCGTCGGTGGCGTGTCAGGGAGCAACACGACGAATTCCTCTCCGCCGTAGCGAGCCGCCGTATCGGTCGGTCGGCGAATGTTTTCGCCGATGCAGCGCGCGACTGCAGCCAGCGCATCGTCCCCCGCCTGGTGACCATAGGTGTCGTTGTAGGCTTTGAAACGATCGACATCGACAAACAGCAATGAAAAAACGGAATGGGCTCGTCGCGCACGGCGCCACTCCCGGTCCAGAACTTCCCCAAAACTGCGGCGATTGTTAAGACCGGTGAGCCCGTCGGTGCGTGCCAGCAACTCAAGCTCGGATTCCGCGCGCATCCGACGCCGCAGTTGCACACCGAGAAACACGGATAGCGCAATGAACGCTGCGCCGAACGTCGCAACCAGCAGGCCGATCGTCTCCGCACGACGTCGCCACGCAGCATAAATATCCTGCTCCGCCTCTGCGACCATGATGATCAGAGGCAGCGTCGGCAAATTCTTGAAGTAGTAGAGACGGCGCACGCCGTCGATCGATGCCGTTTCCGAGAATGAGCCCTCGGGCGCGCTCCGGAAGCGCAGGAAGGTTGCCGCTTTGCCGATATCGCGACCGATGGTCCGGACGTCGTACGGCTGCCGCATGACCATGATGCCGTCCTTTCCGATCAGCGATATCGAGCCGTGTTGTCCCAATGACAACCCTGCGAACAGCTTGTGGAAATATTCAAGGTTGATGGCGATCAGCGCGATACCGGCAAACGAACCATCCGGATTCGATATGCGCCGCGACAGCGCAATGCTCAGCATACCGGCGCGCAAGCGCGACACGAATGGATCGCTGACGTAAAGCCCCACGTTCGGATTGTCGCGGTGGATCGTGAAGTATCTGCGATCGGCGAAATTGCCCTTGCGCGGCACGTCGTTGGCCGAATCCAGAATGATATTCCCGTCGGCATCGAGCACCAGTTGCGAACCGATGAATTGCGCCGTCATTGCATGATCGAACAGCGCTTCCCGCCGCAGCGCGGGCGCCGCAGCCATCACGTCAGGCCGCTGCAGGCCATGGATCAGCGCCTGCAAGGACAGATCGTAGAGTTCGAGGTTGCGCTCGATGTCGCGCTCGGCCATCAGGCCGAGATTGCGCGAGGTTTCGCTGGCCCGCTCCAGGGCGTCGTGACGGCTTTGGAATAGCTGTAGCACGCACAGGCCCATCAGCGCGCACGCGATCACGATACCGACTGCCACAACGAAATAAGGGGCTGCCGTCCGGTGTTGCATGGATCTCCTCGCTGCAAATTGTGCACATCCGGGTCGGACGTGATTTCGCATACAAAGTCTCGGTCTGGCGCATTGACATGTGCTGCACCAAACTGACCGCAACCGAAAACGGCTGGAGTCTATCGAACGTGATGCGCCGACAACCCGCTACCGGTCGCGCCCTCCTCCGAAATGATTAAATTACATGAGGAAACCACGCTTCCGGGAGAATATGTGAGGCGCGCCACGATCCGCACGCCGATCAAGATCCCGCCAGTTTCTGCTGACGGGCGAGCGAGGATGCCGCGACGATAGTCCCTGCCGGCATCCTCGGTGGAACTGCCCCACGGGCTGTGCGGCGTCATCCCTGAAGATGATCAGCCCGTTTCGTTCAGCAACCTTTCCGCGCGCATGCTCAGAATGTCCGCGATGCTTTGGCGCCAGATGATCGAGTCCGCCGCATCAGTCGGCCCGTGCGTCGGGCAACCCGGTCGCGATCTCGCCGGGATTCGACCGGCCAGAGCCACCGCGCCACGCCGTGTCAGCTGGGCGCGACGAACGCACCCGCGGGGCCCTCCCAGAGGGCGCCCACAGCGCGACCTCTTCGTCCACGGGGGAAAGCGACGCAGAAAAAAGAAAAGCCCCGCCGAAGCGGGGCTTTTTCTGGAGGCGCGAGCCGGAGTCGAACCGGCCTAAACGGCTTTGCAGGCCGCTGCATAACCGCTTTGCTATCGCGCCAAAAGCGGACTGTCCGGATGCCGTGAGGCAAGCGACAGATTTTCATTCGAGGACCGGAGGTCCATCAAATAAAAAGGGAAGCGTGGCTTCCCCATTACTTGGAGCGGGAGACGAGTCTCGAACTCGCGACCTCAACCTTGGCAAGGTTGCGCTCTACCAACTGAGCTACTCCCGCATTGTCCTGCACCTGCAGCGCTTTGCCGTACTACACGCTGCCAGAAAAATCTGGAGCGGGAGACGAGTCTCGAACTCGCGACCTCAACCTTGGCAAGGTTGCGCTCTACCAACTGAGCTACTCCCGCATTGTCCTGCACCTGCAGCGCTTTGCCGTACCACGCGCTGCCAGAAAAAATCTGGAGCGGGAGACGAGTCTCGAACTCGCGACCTCAACCTTGGCAAGGTTGCGCTCTACCAACTGAGCTACTCCCGCGTATTGCTACGCTCCTGCTTCCCCGTCACACACTTACTTCGTCGTGCAGCGGAGAAGCGAGATTATGTCGAAGGCACATTCGTGTGTCAAGGGCTTTTCCAGCCCTTTTTACAAAAACCGCCGCCGCACAGGCGATGCGGGTCAGGCGCCGCCACGCTCGCGAATCTGCGGCCATGCGAGTTTCATGTAGTACAGCATCGACCAGATGGTCAACACCGCGGCCAGATACATCAGCCACTCGCCCCACACGCGCGTGTCGATCGTCACGATCCCGAGCGGCAGCGGCCCGTAGAACAGCAGCATCGGAATCGCGACCATCTGGCACGCGGTCTTGAACTTGCCGAGCTGGTTCACCGCCACGCTCTTCGACGCGCCGATCTGGGCCATCCACTCGCGCAGCGCCGAAATCGCGATCTCGCGACCGACGATCACCAGCGCGATCGCCGCGTCGACCCGCGAAATCTGCACGAGGATCAGCAGCGCGGCCGTCACCATCAGCTTGTCCGCGACCGGGTCGAGGAACGCGCCGAACGACGACGTCTGGTTCCACTTGCGGGCGAGGAAGCCGTCGAACCAGTCGGTCAGCGCGGCGAGGATGAAGATCGCCGCCGCCGCGAGATTGCGGTGCGCGCCGCCCATCACCGTGTCCGGCAGATAGAACACGCCGACGACGAGCGGAATCAGCACGATCCGTACCCACGTCAGGAAAATCGGGAAATTGAACGGCATGGCATGCGGGACAGTAAAGGATTCGCAATTGTGCCGTGTCGACCGGCCTGCCACAAGAACGCTGGCAACGCCGCCGGCCGCACGGCCGCGTCAGTGAAGCTGCTTGTAGATCTGCTCGGCGAGCGCGTGCGAAATGCCCTCGACGCTCGCCAGTTCCTCGACACTCGCGGCCACCACGCCGCGCAACCCGCCGAAGCGCGCGAGCAGCCGCTGCCGGCGCTTCGCGCCGACGCCCTCGAGTTCCTCGAGTCGCGACGTCTGGCGCGCCTTCGCCCGCTTCGCCCGCATGCCGGTGATCGCGAAACGGTGCGCCTCGTCGCGGATCTGCGCGACGAGCATCAGCGCGGCGCTCTCCTTGCCGAGTTCGAGCGGCGTGCGGCCGTCCGCAAACACCAGCGTTTCGAGGCCGACCTTGCGCCCCTCGCCTTTCGCGACGCCGACCAGCATCGACGTATCGAGGCCGAGCTCGGTGAATACCTGCCGCGCGATCTCGACCTGGCCCTTGCCGCCGTCGATCAGCACGATGTTCGGCAGCAGGCTCGACGCCTCGGCCTGGCGCGTCGACTCGCCGTCGATGCCGGCCGCTTCGTCGACGGCCGCCGCCTGCGCGGCCTGCTCGACCATCTTCTCGTAGCGGCGCGTGAGCACCTGCCGCATCGCCGCGTAATCGTCGCCCGGCGTGATGCCCGTGATGTTGTAGCGGCGGTATTCGCCCGACTGCATCTTGTGATGGTGATAGACGACGCACGACGCCTGCGTCGCCTCGCCCATCGTATGGCTGATGTCGAAGCATTCGATCCGCAGCGTCGCGAGATCGTCGCTGTCGTAGCTGAGCGCGTCCGCCAGCGCGCGCGTACGCGCCTGCTGCGAGCCCTGCTCGGACAGCAGCCGCGCGAGCGCGAGGCGCGCGTTCTGCTCGGCCATCGACAGCCACGCGCGCCGCTGCCCCTGCGGCTGCCGCACCAGCGACACCTTGTGGCCGGCCTGCTCGGACAGCAGCTCCAGCAGGTCGCGGCTCGCCGGTGCATGGCTGACGACGAGCACGGGCGGCACGCGATTGCCGAGATAGTGCTGCGCGATGAACGCGTCGAGCACCTCGGCCTCGACCGACGCCGCGGCCGCCGTGCCGCGCGCGCTGCCGGCCTCTTCCGCGGGCAGATCGGGCACCGCGTCGGCCGTCGCATCGACCGCCTCCGCCGGCTCGGCCTCTTCGCCGAGACCGCCCTCGGCGAGCGTCAGCGCGCTTTCGACGTGCGTCGGGAAATAGGCCTTGTCGCCGAGGTGCCGGCCGCCGCGCACCATCGCGAGGTTCACGCACACGCGCCCGCCCTGCGCGACGACGGCCAGGACATCGACGTCGCTGTCGCTGCCGACCTCGATCGCCTGCTGGTGCAGCACCGTCGCGAGCGAGCTCATCTGGTTGCGCACGGCCGCCGCCTGCTCGAATTTCAGTTCAGCCGCGAACGCGTGCATCTTCTGCTCGAGCTCCTTCATCACTTCGGACTGCCGGCCGAGCAGGAACCGTGCGGCGTTCGACACGTCGACCGCGTAATCCTCGTCGGAGATCGCGCCGACGCACGGCGCCGTGCACCGCCCGATCTGGTGCAACAGGCACGGCCGCGTGCGGTTGTTGAAGACCGAATCCTCGCAGGTGCGCAACTGGAACACGCGCTGCAGTATCTGGATGCTCTCGCGCACGGCCCACGCACTCGGGAACGGCCCGAAATACTGGTTCTGCTTGTCGACTGAGCCGCGGTAGTAGGCCATCCGCGGAAAGCGGTGCGCGGTCAGCTTCAGGTACGGATACGATTTGTCGTCGCGAAACAGGATGTTGTAACGCGGCGCGAGCGCCTTGATCAGGTTGTTCTCGAGCAGCAGCGCTTCGGCTTCCGAGCGCGTGACGGTCGTTTCGATGCGCGCGATGCGCGTGACCATCATCGCGATGCGCGGCGACAGTTGCGTCTTCGTGAAATAGCTCGACACGCGCTTTTTCAGGTCGCGCGCCTTGCCGACGTAGAGGACGGCGCCCGCCGTGTCGTAATAGCGATAGACACCCGGCATGTGCGGCAACTGCGCAAGGATCTTCTTCGGTTCGAACGGAATATCGGAAGCTTCTGGGGATGTCATGCGTGATCCGGGCGCCTTGTAACGCGGAACGGGTCCATTAGAATCGCCAGTTTAGAGCATTCACCGGCCCGCTTCGATGCCACGCACCACCGCTGCCCCACTCTCTTCCGCGCCGCTCGCGCCGGGCGAACCGATCGCCTGCGACCTGTTCTGCACGGTGATCGACAATTTCGGCGACATCGGCGTGTGCTGGCGCGTCGCGCGTCAGCTCGCGCACGAGCACGGCTGGCAGGTTCGCCTGTTCGTCGACGACCTGCACACGTTCGCGCGCCTGCTGCCGGAAGTCGACCCCGACGCGACCCGGCAGACGGTCGACGCGATCGTGATCGAGCACTGGCATGCGGAAGTCGGCGACGCGCTGGACATCGCCGATGTCGTGATCGAGGCGTTCGCGTGCGAGCTGCCCGGCCCGTATCTCGCGGCGATGGCGCGACGCGCGCGCCGCCCCGTGTGGATCAACCTCGAATACCTGAGCGCCGAGGACTGGGTCGCCGATTTCCATTTGCGGCCGTCGCCGCATCCGCGCTACCCGCTGCTGAAGACGTTCTTCTTTCCGGGCCTGTCGGCCGGCACCGGCGGCGTGCCGAAGGAGCGCGACCTCGACGCACGCCGCGCGGCCTTCGACGCCGACCCGGCAGCGCGCGCCGCGTGGTGGCGGCGCGCGACCGGCGGCGCGCCGCCGGCGCCCGGCACGACGGTCGTCAGCCTGTTCGCCTACGAGAACCCGGCCGTCGACGCGCTGCTCGCGCAGTGGCGCGACGGGCCGTCGCCGGTCCTCGCGCTCGTACCCGCCGGGCGCGTGTCGCCGGCCGTCGCGCGCTTTTTCGGGGTCGAATCATTCGCGGCGGGCGCGCACGCGCGCAGCGGCAACCTGACCGCCCACGGGCTCGCGTTCGTTCCGCAGCCCGACTACGACGCGCTGCTGTGGGTCGCCGACCTCAACTTCGTGCGCGGCGAGGATTCGTTCGTCCGCGCGCAATGGGCGCGCAAGCCGTTCGTGTGGCACATCTACCCGCAGGCCGACGACGTGCACCTGCCGAAGCTCGATGCCGCGCTCGCGCACCTGTCGGCCGGCCTCCCCGATGCGCCGCGCGCGGCGCTCGAGCGGTTCTGGCATGCGTGGAACGGCGCCGGCACGCCCGACTGGGCCGATTTCTGGCAACACCGCGCCGCGCTGGACGCCAATGCGATCCGCTGGGCCGACGCGCTCGCGGCCGTCGGCGATCTCGCCGGAAAGCTGGCGGAATACGCAAAATCTCAGTTAAAATAAGCGGTTATCCGACGGCTGACCACGCAAGCGCTCGCGTTTGAGCTTTGGGCGCCCACCGGAACGCATCTGCTTGGCGCCTCACCCGTTGTGCACCGCTCAGGCACCTATTTATTTGATTTGATCAGGACAGTGTTTTTATGAAAACCGCACAGGAACTCCGCGTAGGCAACGTCGTGCAGATCGGCAGCGACGCCTGGGTCATCGCAAAGACGGAATACAACAAGTCGGGCCGTAACGCCGCCGTCGTCAAGATGAAGATGAAGAACCTGCTGTCGAACGCAGGTCAGGAATCGGTCTACAAGGCCGACGACAAGTTCGACGTCGTCGTGCTCGACCGCAAGGAAGTGACGTACTCGTACTTCGCCGACCCGATGTACGTGTTCATGGACGCCGACTACAACCAGTACGAAGTCGAAGCCGAAATGATGGGCGAAGCGCTGAACTACCTCGAAGACGGCATGGCTTGCGAAGTCGTGTTCTACAACGAGAAGGCCATCTCGGTCGAACTGCCGACGATCCTCGTTCGCGAAATCACCTACACGGAACCGGCCGTCAAGGGCGACACGTCGTCGGGCAAGGTGCTGAAGAACGCGAAGCTGGCGACCGGCTTCGAACTGCAGGTGCCGCTGTTCTGCAACACCGGCGACAAGATCGAAATCGATACGCGCACGAACGAATACCGCAGCCGCGCGTAATCGTCTGCGATATCCGCATCGAACAAAGCGCCCTTCGGGGCGCTTTTTGTTTGCCTGGCGTCAACAGCTGCCACAAGCCGGCGCCATAAGCAGCACAAAATCCACCGGTAAAGATATTCAATTTGTATCATCGGTAACTGTTTTATAGCGCCGGAGAAATAATGCGCGTGACGCGTTCGGCGGGGCATAAAATCAGTCTTTAATCCGACATGCGGCTGCGGTCCGCTGGCCGACAGCCCGCCTCTCTTGACTCGACTCGCGTCCACCATGCCACACGCCCTGATTGTCGAAGACGATCCCAACAGCCTGTCAGGCCTCACCGCGCTGCTCGCCGCAGACGGCTTCTCGGTCGACACGGCCACGTCGCTCGCCGAAGCGCGCACGGCGCTCGGCCGCTCGATTCCCGATGTCGTGCTCGTCGACCTGAACCTGCCGGACGGCAGCGGCTTCGACCTGCTCCAGCACCTGCCGCAGCAACAGCCGAACGGCTCGCTGCCCGTGATCGTGCTGACGGGCAACGCGACGGTCGAGAGCGCCATCGAGGGTTTGCGCCACGGCATCTGGGACTACCTGCTCAAGCCGATCAACATTCCGCGCCTGCGCAGCTTGCTCGCGCGGATTCCCCGCCCGTACGAACTGATCGACGAAGTGCAGTCGCTGCGGGCATCGCTGCGCCATCTGGGCCGCTTCGGCGCGCTGGTCGGCCGCAGCGACGCGATGCAGCACGTGTACGACATGATCGAGCACAACGCCCGCACCGAGACGGCCGTGCTGTTCTCGGGCGAAGCCGGCACCGGCAAGAAGCTGGCCGCGCGCACGCTGCACGAGCTGAGCCGGCGCCGCAAGGGGCCGTTCGTGTCGTTCGACTGCCGGATGCTCGCGCAGGCCGGCCGGCATGGCGCGTCGCTCGACAGCGTGCTGTTCGGCCACGAGCGCGGCGCCTTCGACGGCGCGGAGCGCCGCGAGTTGGGCCTGTTCGAGCAAGCCGGCGGCGGCACGCTGTTCCTCGACGAAATCACCGCACTGCCGCTCGTGCTGCAGGAAGCGCTGCTGCACGCGCTCGATTCGCAGAACTTCATGCGGATCGGCGGTACGAGCTCGATCACCAGCGATTTCCGGCTGATCGCGGCCACGCGCCGCCCGGCGCGTGAAGCGGTGGCAAACGGCACACTGCGGGAGGATCTGTGGCTGCGCCTCGATGCGGCATCGATCACGATGCCCCCGCTGCGCGAGCGCGACGGCGACGCACTCGCGATCGCGGATGCGCAGATCGACGAACTGAACCGCGAAGCGCGCGCAACCGGCCGCAGCACGACCGACAAGCGCGCGGCGCCGGGCTTCGTGCGCGAATGCCTGTCGTACGAATGGCCGGGCAACGTGCGCGAGCTGCAGGAACGCGTGCGCTTCGCGTACGACGCATCGGGCGACTTCATCGAGACGCTGCGCGCGGGCGAGGCCAGCTTCTCCGCCGGCGCCGCGCTGAACGGCAGCAGCGTGCAGATCAAGGTCGGCACGCCGCTGTCCGACGTCGAGGATCTGCTGATCCGCGCGACGCTCGACGCGGTCGGCGGTACGCGCCACCGCGCCGCGACGCTGCTCGGCATCAGCCCGAAGACGCTGTACAACAAGCTGCAGCGGATGAAGGTGAACTGAGAGAACGGCGCCCTGGATACGGGCGCTGGCAGGATCTGACCGTTAGTTGCGTTCAAGTCCGTGCTGGCGACTGTTCGAATCAGGCTGTCGCCACCCGTAAAAAAGCCGCGCGATTGCGCGGCTTTTTCGTTTGGAGCGACCGGAACGACACGATCCGCGCCCGCCCTGCCCGCTTACGCCAGCGCGCTGCTCAACAGCGCCTGTGCCTGCAGATACTCGGGCTGCGCGATCAGCTTGTCCCACTTGAGCGCCTTGCCGCGCGCACGCATCCGCTTGATGCGCCGCACCGACTCGGCCGAGGCCCGCGCCTTCAGTCCGTTCAGCACGACTTCGGCTGCATCCGGCTGATTGCAGACGAGCACCATGTCGCAACCGGCGGCGAGCGCGGCGTCGGCGGCCTGCGTGAGCGTGCCGCCTTCGCGGGCAGCCTCCATCGACAGGTCGTCGCTGAAGATCGCACCCGTGAAGCCGAGCTTGCCGCGCAGGATGTCCTGCAGCCACACGCGCGAAAAGCCCGCCGGCCGCTTGTCGACCTGCGTGTAGATCACGTGCGCCGGGATCACCGCGGCCAGCGACAGCCCGAGCCAGTCGTACGGCGCGACGTCCTGCTCGAGGATCGCGTCTAGCGTGCGGTCGTCGGTCGGCAGCGCGACGTGCGAATCGGCCTCCGCGAAGCCGTGCCCGGGAAAATGCTTGCCGCAGTTTGCCATGCCGGCAAGCGACAGGCCGTGGTTCAGGCTCTTCGCCAGCAGCGTGACGACGCGCGGATCGCGATGGAACGCACGATCGCCGATCACCTTCGAGTGCCCGTAGTCGAGATCGAGGACGGGCGTGAAGCTCATGTCGATCCCGCACGCGCGCAGCTCGGCGGCCAGGATGTAACCGACGGCGGTCGCGACCTTCGTCGCGAGCAGCACGTCGCGATCCCACAGCTCGCCGAGGCGACGCATCGCGGGCAGCACCGTGAAGCCGTCGGTGCGGAACCGCTGCACGCGCCCGCCTTCGTGATCGACGGCGATCAGGATGTCTTCGCGCACCGCGCGGATCGAATCGGTCAGCGCGGTCAGTTGAGCACGATTCTGGAAGTGCCGCGCGAACAGGATCACGCCGCCGGTATTCGGATGCGCGAGGCGCCGCGCATCGTCGCGCGACAGGGTCGTGCCGACGACGTCGAGCATGACCGGGCCGGGAGTCGTTTTCATCGAATCGTGAATTCCGTCAGGAAGAAGTTCGGGAAACAGGTGCAGTGCCAGGCGCGGCGTCCGTTTCGGCGACCACGAACGACACCGCGTAGTCGCGTTCGTCGCTGACCGTCACACGTGCCGTGATGCCGCGCGCGGCCAGCCATTCGGCCAGCTCGCCGGATGCGACTACGTACGGCTCGCCGCTTGGATGATTGAGCGTCTGCAGCGCGCGCCACGTCATCGGCCAATGCATGCCGAGCCCGATCGCCTTCGAGAACGCTTCCTTCGCGGAGAAGCGCGTCGCGAGAAACGCGATGCCGCGCGCCTCGGAGCGGGCGCGCCGGGCGTGGAACACGCGCAGTTCGTCGGGGCCGAGCACCTTCTCGGCAAACCGGCCGCCCGTGCGTTCGAGCACGGCCGCGACGCGGCTCACCTGCGCGATGTCGGTACCGATGCCGTAGATCGCCATGTCAGTCTCCGCCGGGGTGGCCCGGCGAGGCCGGGTCAAACGCGTCGCCAACGGCGTGCGGGGCGCGGCGGCCTCGCATCGTCAGCGCGCGCCGCCATGCAGCGCGGCGACGCGTGCGGCGACCATGATCGCCTTCATCTCGCGCACCGCGTTGTCCCAGCCCGCGAAGATCGCGTGCGCGACGATCGCGTGGCCGATGTTCAGCTCGACGATGCCGTCGATCGCGGCGATCTGCTGCACGTTCGTGTAGTGCAGCCCATGGCCCGCATTGACCTTCAGGCCAAGCTGCGCGCCGGCCTGTACGCCCGCGACGATACGCT
This sequence comes from Burkholderia sp. 9777_1386, assembly GCF_015712265.1. Classification (NCBI taxonomy): domain Bacteria; kingdom Pseudomonadati; phylum Pseudomonadota; class Betaproteobacteria; order Burkholderiales; family Burkholderiaceae; genus Burkholderia; species Burkholderia sp. 9777_1386. The sequence goes on from NZ_JACCQB010000010.1 coordinate 15,633, forward strand.
CGTATTCGCGCTGCTGCTCCGCTTCGTCGTGCGCTTCGGCGTAGCGGCCCGTATGCAGCTCGATCACCGGCGCGCCCGCTTCGTGCGCGGCGCGGATCTGCGTGTCGTCCGGGTCGATGAACAGCGACACGCGCACGCCCTCGTCGGCGAGCTGCTTGGATGCGGCGCGCACCGCCTCGAAGTGGCCGGCCACGTCGAGACCGCCTTCGGTCGTCAGTTCCTCGCGCTTCTCCGGCACGAGGCATGCGTCGTGCGGACGCACTTCGCAAGCGATGTCGAGCATCTCGGCCGTCACCGCGCATTCGAGGTTCATGCGCGTCTTCAGCAGCGGGCGCAACTGGCGCACGTCCGCGTCGACGATGTGACGGCGATCCTCGCGCAGGTGCAGCGTGATCGCGTCCGCGCCCGCCTCTTCGGCGGCGAGCGCCGCGCGGATCGGATCGGGATAGCGCGTGCCGCGCGCATTGCGCAGCGTCGCGACGTGGTCGATGTTCACGCCGAGGTCGATGGCGGTGGGCGTTGTCAGGAAGAAGCTCATAGGTTTTGCAGGTCGATCAGGATCTGACGCGTGGCGAGCGGCGTACCGCCGAGATAGGTGTTCAGCAGGAAGCGCATCAGCGTCTTGCTCTGCGCAACCGTCTGGGCTCGATGGTAATCGTCCTGCTCCATGTCGAGCAACGTCTGGCCGGTGATGACCGGCCAGTGCGACGGCACGTCGTCGTCCGCATTACGTACGCCACGCTCCGGATCGAACACGTAGCGGCGCTCGGGTTCGACCGCGCGGCGGGCGACCGTGCGGTTCAGCGCCATCGCATAGCCGGTCTCGCGCAGCAGCACGCGTTCGAACGAGCGCAGCACCTGCACCGCGGGCTCGCCGTGCGCGAGACGCGTGAGGGTCAGCACGTAATGATTGAACAGCGGCGGCTGCGGATCCTCGCGCGCGCAGAATTTCACGAGCAGCTCGTTCGCGTAGAAACCGCACAACAGGCCGTCGCCGCCGAGCGGCAGCATCCCGCCGACCCACTCGGCGCCCGTCAGCGTGCGCACCTCGGATTTGCCGGACCAGGACAGCAGCAGCGGCTGGAACGTCTGCAACACGCCGCGCAACGCGGAGTGCGGGCGCTTCGCGCCCTTCGCGACGAGCGCGAGCCGGCCGTGGTCACGTGTCAGCACGTCGACGATCAGGCTCGTTTCCCGATACGGATAGCTGTGCAGCACGAACGCCGGCTGCTCGGCGACGCGGAAATCGGACGTGCGAGACGTCGCGCGCCGCGCCTTGCGCGGCGGTTCGGGCGGTGCCGGCAACGGCGCGTCGTTCGCGCCGGCCGCCACCGCGTCTTCGGTCGACGTCAGCGCGTCATTCGTACCCATAGGCACGCAGCCCCGCCTCGTTGTCGGCCCAGCCGCTCTTCACCTTCACGAAGGTCTCGAGGTATACGGGGCCGTCGAACAGCTTTTCCATGTCCATCCGCGCCTCGGTGCTGATCTGCTTGAGCTTCTCGCCCTTCTTGCCGATCACCATCGCCTTGTGCGAATCGCGCTCGACGAGGATCGTCGCGAAGATGCGCTTCAGGCGCCCCTCCTCCTCGAACTTGTCGATCAGCACGGTGCTCGTGTACGGCAGCTCGTCGCCGGTCCAGCGGAACACCTTCTCGCGCAGGATTTCGGCCGCGAGAAAACGCGAGCTGCGGTCGGTCAGCTCGTCCTCGCCGTAGATCGGCTCGCCTTCCGGCAGGTACGGCTTGATCGTGTCCAGCAGGCGCTTGATGTCTTCCGGCTTCTGCGCCGACAGCGGCACGAGCTCGGTGAATTCGCGCAGTTCGCTCACCTTCTGCATGAACGGGAACAGCGACGCCTTGTCGTTCACGCGATCGATCTTGTTCGCGATCAGCAGCGTCGGCATGCCGGGCGGGATCAGGTCGAGCACCTTCTGGTCGTCGGGGCCGAAGCGGCCGGCCTCGATCACGAACAGGATCACGTCGACCGACGTCAGCGTCGACGTGACCGCGCGGTTCAGCGAACGGTTCAGCGCGGTGCTGTGACGGGTCTGAAAGCCAGGCGTGTCGACGAATACGAATTGCGCGTCGTCGAACGTGTTGATGCCGGTGATGCGGTGGCGGGTCGTCTGCGCCTTGCGCGACGTGATGCTGATCTTCTGGCCGACGAGTGCGTTCATCAACGTCGACTTGCCGACGTTCGGGCGGCCCACGATCGCGATCATGCCGCAACGGAAACCGGTAGGAGCGGGAGTGTTCATATCGTTTGGGAGACAGGTTCGGAAACGGCCGCGCGGCGCGCGGCACGATCGCTGGGCAATTCAGTGGTCGGCATCGGCCACGCGCGCCTGCGCGGCAGCAAGACTCGCGCCGCCGGGCGGCGTATCGGCGTCGGGCGCCGCGGCATCGCGTGCGCGCGCGGGCGTGCGCGCGGCGGAATCGGCACTCGCGGAGGGCTTGTCGGCCGACGAGGGCGCCGGATCGGTTGCCTGGCCGGCCGGCTTGTCGGCTGCGCGCGGTGCGGCCTCGGCGGACTTTTCCGCGGCCTTGTCGGGCCGCTCGGCCGGTTTGTCGGCCACCTTGTCGGTCGCCGGCTTCGCCGCCCGTTCGCCCTTGTCCGCCGCCGGCTCGACGTGCGCGGCCCGGATCGCGGCCATCGGCGCGACGGCCGGCTCAGCGCCCGCCGCTGCAGCCGCCGCGGCGGCCCCCGGCGCCGCGCCGGCCGCCCTGGCCTCGCGCGCCGCCGCACGTTCCTTCCGCTCGGGCGAGCGCAGGTCGAGCGCTTCCTGCACGCCCTTCACGCCCGGCACGATCTCGGGTTCGACATGCTTGGAGCCGCGCGCGTTTTTCGAGCGCTTCGGCTTCGCGGCCAGCATCGGTGCGGCCGCCATCACCTCGTCGAGCGCCTTCTTCGCGGCGGCCTGCTCGGCCGCGCGCCGGCTCGCGCCGGAGCCCGATACCTTCACGTCCAGCTTCGGCACCGTGCACTCGACCTCGAACTGCTGATTGTGCGCCGCACCATGGGTCGCGACGACCGTATAGGTCGGCAGCGCGATCTTGTGCCCCTGCAGGTATTCCTGCAGCAGCGTCTTCGCGTCCTTGCCGAGCGTGCGCGGATCGATGTGGTCGAGAATCGGGATATAGAGCCGCTTGATGACCCCTTGGGCGGCTTCGAAGCCCCCATCGAGGAACACGGCCCCGATGATGGCTTCGAACGCGTCCGCGAGGATCGACGGGCGACGGAACCCGCCGCTGCGCAGTTCGCCCTCGCCCAGCCGCAGGCCGTCCGAGATATTCAGGGCCTGAGCAATTTCGTACAGCGACTGCTGTTTGACGAGGTTGGCGCGTACGCGCGACAGGTCACCTTCGTCCAGCTTGCCGAAACGCTGGAACAAAAGAGCGGCCACCGCGCAATTCAGAACGGAATCGCCGAGAAACTCGAGCCGTTCGTTGTGCGTGGCACTGTGACTGCGATGGGTCAAAGCCTGGCGCAGCAATTCCGCATTGCGAAATTCGTAGCGCAGCCGGCTTTCCAACTGGGATAGGGGCATGTGCAGGAGTATAACGCGGGCGCCGGTCGGGCCGAAACGGCACGGCCGGACCCGAAAAGGCGTGACGAGGCGGTGTTACCGCCGGTTCTTAAAGTAGTTCGGCAATACGCGACGCGGCCCGTGCGTCGCGTATTGCGTGTGAATCGAATGCGATCAGTTGAAGGAACCGATGCGCTTCAGGTCGCTGAAGTTCATCCAGATGAAGAACGCGCGGCCGACGATGTTCTGGTCCGGCACGAAACCCCAGTAGCGGCTGTCCGCGCTGTTGTCGCGGTTGTCGCCCATCATGAAGTAGTGGCCGGGCGGCACCTTGCAGATCACGCCGCGGCTGTTGTACGTGCAGTTGTCGCGATACGGATAGTCGTATGCGCCCATCACGAACGGCGGCACGGCCGGGTTGTTGAGGATCGCGTTCTTCTTGTTGCCGATCGTTTCCTCGAACTGCTTCGCGTAATTCTGGCGCTCGTCGTCGAAGAAATCGGGCAGCGGCGTTTCGGGCACCGGCTGGCCGTTGATCGTGAGCTGCTTGTCCTGGTACGCGACCGTGTCGCCCGGCAGGCCGATCACGCGCTTGATGTAGTCGACCGACTCGTCCTTCGGATAGCGGAACACGACGACGTCGCCGCGCGACAGCGGGCTGCCCTGCGTGATCTTCGTGTTGGTGACCGGCAGGCGCAGCCCGTACTCGAACTTGTTGACGAGGATGAAGTCGCCGACGAGCAGCGTCGGCACCATCGAGCCCGACGGAATCTTGAACGGCTCGACGACGAACGAACGCACGACGAACACGGCCAGGATCACCGGGAAGAAGCTCGCGGTGTACTCGAGCCACCACGGCTGGCGCAGCTTTTCGTCACGCAGCTTCGAACGCGTCTGCGCGGCGTTTTCGTCCGCGAAACGCTTGTCGATGCGCGACTGCTGGCGATCGAACTCCTCGATCGCCGAGTCGGCCGCCTTGCGACGCCGCGGCAGGAACACCAGTTTGTCCAGCACCCACGCTACGCCCGTCACGACGACGAGCACAAAAAGAATCAGCGCAAAATTCATAAAAGGATCAGTCCTGTTATTTGTCTTCGACGCGCAAGATCGCGAGGAACGCCTCCTGCGGGATCTCGACCGAACCCACCTGCTTCATGCGTTTCTTACCTTCTTTCTGCTTCTCGAGCAGCTTCTTCTTTCGCGTGATGTCGCCGCCGTAGCACTTCGCGAGCACGTTCTTGCGCAGCGCCTTGATGTTCTCGCGCGCGACGATGTGCGCGCCGATCGCGGCCTGGATCGCCACGTCGTACATCTGGCGCGGAATGATCTCGCGCATCTTCGCGGCGACTTCGCGGCCGCGGTATTGCGACTGCGACCGGTGCACGATGATCGACAGCGCATCGACCTTGTCGCCGTTGATCAGCATGTCGACCTTCACGACGTCCGACGAACGGTATTCCTTGAACTCGTAGTCCATCGACGCATAGCCGCGCGACACCGACTTCAGGCGATCGAAGAAGTCGAGCACGATCTCGGCCATCGGGATCTCGTACGTGAGCTGCACCTGGCGGCCGTGATACTGCATGTTGATCTGCGAGCCGCGCTTCTGCTCGCACAGCGTGATCACCGAGCCGACGTAATCCTGCGGCATGTACAGGTTCACGGTGACGATCGGTTCGCGGACTTCGGCGATGCGGCCGGGCTCCGGCATCTTCGCCGGGTTCTCGACCATGATCGTCGAGCCGTCGCTCTGCACGACCTCGTAGACGACCGTCGGCGCGGTCGTGATGAGATCCATGTCGAATTCGCGCTCGAGCCGCTCCTGCACGATTTCCATGTGCAGCAGCCCGAGGAAGCCGCAGCGGAAACCGAAGCCGAGCGCCTGCGACACTTCCGGCTCGTACTGCAGCGATGCGTCGTTCAGCTTCAGCTTCTCGAGCGATTCGCGCAGCGCGTCGTACTGGTTCGCCTCGACCGGATACAGCCCCGCGAACACCTGCGGCTTCACTTCCTTGAAGCCCGGCAGCGGCTCGGCAGCGGCCTTGGCCGCGTGCGTGACGGTATCGCCGACCTTCGCGGCCGTCAGTTCCTTGATGCCGGCGATGATGAAGCCCACCTGCCCGGCCGACAGCGACTCGAGATTGCGCGACTTCGGCGTGAACACGCCGACGTGCTCGACCGGATACTGCGCGCCGGTCGCCATCATCTTGATCTTGTCCTTCGGGCGCAGCGTGCCGTTGACGATACGCACGAGCATCACGACGCCGACGTAGTTGTCGAACCACGAATCGATGATCAGCGCCTGCAGCGGCGCGGTCGGATCGCCCTTCGGCGGCGGCACCTTCGCGATCAGCGACTCGAGCACGTCTTCGACGCCGAGGCCGGTCTTCGCGCTGCAGCGCGTCGCGTCGGTCGCGTCGATGCCGATCACGTCCTCGATCTCCTCGATCGCGTTCTCGGGGTTCGCGGCCGGCAGGTCGATCTTGTTCAGCACGGGCACGACCTCGACGCCGAGCTCGATCGCCGTGTAGCAGTTCGCGACCGTCTGCGCCTCGACGCCCTGGCTGGCGTCGACGACCAGCAGCGCGCCTTCGCACGCGGACAGCGAACGGCTGACCTCGTACGAGAAGTCGACGTGCCCCGGCGTGTCGATCAGGTTCAGGTTGTAGACCTTGCCGTCGCGTGCGCGATAGGTCAGCGCGGCTGTTTGCGCCTTGATCGTGATGCCGCGCTCGCGCTCGATGTCCATCGAGTCGAGCACCTGCGCTTCCATTTCACGGTCGGCGAGGCCGCCGCATACCTGGATGATGCGATCCGCGAGTGTCGACTTGCCATGGTCGATGTGGGCGATGATCGAGAAATTGCGAATATGATCCATTCAGTGCCGATCAAGCGAAAAAGGCGCGCTCACGACTGCGGAGCACGCCTTGTAAGTCGGTGAAAAAACGGCTTATTTTAGCCGAAAAGGCTTTTGCCGGGCGGGATTTCGGACGCCCTGCCACGCGGGGCGGGCGCCCGCCGGATCGAACCCCGTGCGAAAACGGCGTCGGCCGGCGGCGGGCCGGATTCAGCGCCGGGCCGCCAGCGCGTCGCGCACCCGCGCGTCGTCGAACCGGTGGCGGCACACTTCCGCGCCGTCCAGCAGCAGCACGGGCACGTCCTCGTCGTAACGCGCGACCAGCGCTGCATCGGTGTCGATGTCGATGTAGTCGACCGCGACACCGAATTCGGCCGCCACCGGCGCCAGTGCGTCGCGCATGTCGTCGCACAGGTGGCACCAGCCGCGGCCGTAGAGCGTGAACATCGACGCGTTACTTCTGGCGCGGCCGCACGGGCACGAACTGCGTGTTGTCGCCACGCCGCACGAGCACCGCGACCGCCTTCTGCGGATCGAGCTGCGCGGTCACGTCGGCGAACTGCTTCGCGCTCGTGATGTCGGTGTCGCCGACACGCAGCACGATGTCGCCGCGCTGCAGGCCCGCCCGGGCGGCCGGGCCGTCGACGCCGTCGATCTGCACGCCGTTCTTCAGCTTCAGCGTCTTCATCTGCTCCGCCGTCAGGTCGCTGACCGTCAGCCCGAGCGAATTGGTCTGGCGCGGCTTCTGCGGCGCGTTCTTGCGCTGCTCGGCCTTCGCCGTCGACTCGGCCGGCGTCTCGGCGATCGTGATCGGCAGATCGCGTGCCTGACCCTTGCGCCATACGCTGACCGTCGCCTTCGTGCCGGGCTTCGTGTCGCCGACCATGCGCGGCAGGTCCGACGCCGCATCGACCGGACGGCCATTGAACTTCAGGATAATGTCGCCCGGCTGGATGCCTGCCTTGTCGGCCGGGCCGCCCGGCTCGACGCTGCTGACGAGCGCGCCTTCGGCCTTCGGCAGCCCGATCGAATCGGCCACGTCCTTCGTCACCTCGCCGATCGCCACCGCTATCCGGCCGCGCGTGACCTTGCCGGTCGCCTTCAGCTGGTCGGCCACGCGCATCGCCTCGTCGATCGGAATCGCGAACGAAATGCCCATGAAGCCGCCGGTGCGGCTGTAGATCTGCGAGTTGATGCCGATCACCTCGCCCTGCATGTTGATCAGCGGGCCGCCCGAGTTGCCAGGGTTCACGGCCACGTCGGTCTGGATGAACGGCAGGTAGTCGCCCGTGTTGCGGCTCTTCGAGCTGACGATGCCGGCCGTGACCGTGTTGTCGAGGCCGAACGGCGAACCGATCGCGACGACCCACTCGCCGACGCGCACCTTGTTCGAATCGCCGATCGCGACGACCGGCAGGTTCGACGCCTGGATCTTGACGACCGCGACGTCCGTGCGGTCGTCGACGCCGATCAGCTTCGCCTTGAATTCGCGCTTGTCGGTCAGCGTCACGTAGATGGTGTCCGCATCGTCGACGACGTGCGCATTGGTCATCACGTAACCGTCGGCCGACACGATGAAGCCCGAGCCGACGCCGCGGTTCTGCTCGGTATCGGGCGGATTGTCCGGCGCCGGCGCGTTCTTCGGGTTGCTGCCGTTGCCGCCACCGTTGCCGGGCGCCTGCGGCAGCGGGATGCCGAAGAAGCGCCGGAAGAATTCCGACATGTCGCCGTTGTCGAAGCCGGGCGGGAGCATGCCGCGCGGGCCGCCCGTCGGCACGTTGGCGGTGGTCCGGATGTTCACGACGGCCGGCCCGACCTTTTCGACCAGATCGGCAAAGTCGGGCAGGCTTGCGGCGGGAGGCGTGACCGCGACCGCGGTTTGCGGGACGAGCGGCAGGCAGGCACACAGCGCCGCCGCCGCGAGCACTTTGCGCAGCGTGAGTTTCGTCATGTCGGAAGCCGTAGCGTTACTTGGAAGCCTTGTATTCTATGGCAGACGCGAACTGCTGCAACGTCGCCGGCGGCACTTCGCCGAGCACGGTGATCCAGTAGTCGCCGCGGCGCTTCACGAGAACGTGCGTCGCCCCGGTGCTGCCCGCGCCTTCCTTGCGCGTATTCTTTTCGGCCGGCTCGATGAAAACCGAGATCGTCGCGAGGCCGTCCGTGAAGACCGCCTGATCGACCGGGATCGGCGGATCGCCGGCATCGCGCGCGGCCATCGGCCGGCGCACTTCACGAATCTTCTGGAAGCCGGCGACGCTCGGCGCGAGCTGCCAGCCCTGCGCTTCCATGTCGACCGTCGCGACCGGCGGGCGCACGACCGTCCAGCCGCTCAGGTTGCGCATGCCGGCTGCGATCGCGGCCTTGTCGCCGCTTGCGCCGCCCGTCTGCAATTGCGAGAACGCGATCTGCTCGAGCACGTGATCGTTCGCGTCGAGCGTCTGCGAACGCAGCAGCAGCCCGGTGCGCGCGTCGGCCCACAGCTTGTACGTGAAACGGTACGCATCCTTCGGCACGAGCTCGACGACCTGCGCGTCGATCCCGGCCACGCGGTCCTTGCCGAGCGACTTCGCATCGTAGACGGACATCACGTGCTCGCCGCTCGCGCCGAGCAGCGCGGGAAACGAGTCGCGCGTCTGACGGCGCTCGACCACGCACAGCTTGCGCTCGGGCACGAACGTGTACAGCTCGTCGTTGTGCCGCAGCAGCTTGCGCGGCTTGCCGTCGAGCGTCTCGATCCGTTCGAACTCGCCGTCGCGCGACGCGACGTGCGCGATGCGCGACGACTGCACGTACCCGCCGCGCTGGTAGACGAACGTACCTTCGTAGCTCTGCTGCTGCGCCGCCTGCTGGACGCGGTCGAGCCAGTCCGCGGCGCCCTTGCGGGTCGCGACGGGATCGTCCGGTTGCTGGGCGCTGGCGGGAAGGGATTGAACGGACAACAGGGCGGCTGCGCAAAGCAGGAGGGCCGGCAGCCGCTTCCATCCGGAGATGGCGTGATTCAACTGCAATGTCCGCATCGGGTTTATTGGCCTGGCGTGGTGGTCACGGCAGCGCGGATCAGCGGCATCGAACCCGTGACGACGGGCTGCTGGGCGAATTGCTGGTGCGCTTCAAGGTATTGGTCGAGGCTGGCGTCGCGAATGATGTTGACGTCCTGCAGGCCGGGCTGGGCCGATGCCTGCGCAACCGTCACGCGCTGCAGGTTGCCGCCCTGCTGCGCGCCGACCGAGGCGACCTGGACGGCGCCCGGCGTACCGGCCGTCTGCATTTGCGGGACGACGACCCAGGTCAGCGTGGCCGCCGCGGCGGCCACCGCGAACGCGGGCACGACGCGCCGACGCAGCGACAGCAGCTTGCGCGCGGCCGGCGCGGCCGCCGGAGCCAGCAGGTGCGGCTCGCTTTCGAGCGCGGCCGACATGCGTGCGGCAAACGCGACGCTCAGCGCGGGCGGCAGCGCGAGCTCGTCCGAGCGCAGCGCATCGCCGATCAGGTGGTAATGGGCCCACGCAGCGCGATCCGCGCGGTCGAGCTCAGCCAGAAACTGCCCGTGATCCGGGCCATCGAACATTTCGCCGTCGACCAGCGCGGAAAGGCGCTCGCCGCGCGAGCACGCTTGCGATTGCGTATTGACCGACCCCATGATGCTCCCCATCTTGCACACCCCGTCGTGACTTCACGACTCTATCCGTAACTAGACCCCGACCCGCGTCGTTCCGCCCGTCGCGCTTACCAGCGCTTGCCTTCGGGCGTATCGAGCAGCGGACGCAATTTGGCAGCGATTGCCTCGCGCGCACGGAAGATCCGCGAGCGGACCGTCCCGATCGGACAGCCCATCATTTCCGCGATCTCTTCGTAGCTCAGGCCCTCGATCTCGCGCAGTGTGATTGCTTGGCGCAGTTCTTCGGGCAGCAGAGCCATCGCAGCGTTGACCGTCTCGGCAATCTGCTTGCTCATCAACATCGACTCAGGCGTGTTGATATCCCTTAGTTGGTCTGCGTCCGAGAAAGTTTCCGCTTCCTCCGCATCGGCCTCGGTCGAGGTCGGCGCCCGGCGGCCTTGCGTCGCAAGGTAGTTCTTCGCCGTGTTGACGGCAATTCGGTACAACCACGTATAGAACGCCGATTCGCCGCGGAATTGCGGCAGCGCACGATACGCCTTGATGAACGCGTCCTGGGCCACATCCTCGACCTCGGCGGGATCCCGCACGAGGCGCGAGATCAGCCGGATGATCTTGCGGTGGTATTTGGAGACCAGGAGTTCGAACGCCGCCTTGTCGCCCTTCTGTACGCGCTCGACCAGAGCCTGATCGATTTCTTTTTCACTCACCTGACAAATCCGTTAACTAGGGATGCAACGCGGAGCGTTATTGTAGCGTTCCGGCGCCGGCCGCTGGTTACGGTCGGTAACCGCGCCGCCGTCATGCCTGCCCCGCCGCCCCGGCCGTTCTCGCCAGCACCGACAGCGCGCTGAACGACGCGGCGTCGAGCGCGTCGGCCGGAATCAGCAGCGGCCGCGCGCGCCGGGCGCCCTGCCCGATCGACAGCACCAGCAGCAGGCTGCTCCAGTGCGCATGGCCGGTCACGCGACCGCGGGCCAGCAATCGCCCGGTGCGGCCAAACGCCGCAATCTCCCCGAACGCATCGATCCGCAGCTCGGCCAGCAGCCGGCGGGCGCAGGCCCGCGCCGCCCATACGGCCAGCAGTGCCGCCGTCGCGGCCGACACGCCGGCGCCGGCGACAGCGCCCGCGCGCGGCGCGCAGAACAGGTACGCCGACGCGGCAGCCGATGCGACGAACGCGGCCAGCACGAGATACGACACGGCCGAGGCCCGCAACGCAAAGCGCTGCGGACGCCCGGCCGGAGCATCGAATGGACTCGTCAAGCGATTCGACGTCAGACGCGCTTGAACACCAGCGTGCCGTTGGTCCCGCCGAAGCCGAAGTTGTTCTTCACGGCAACGTCGATCTTCATGTCACGCGCGGTGTTCGCGCAGTAATCGAGATCGCACTCGGGGTCCTGGTTGAAGATGTTGATGGTCGGCGGCGACACGTTGTTGTGCAGCGCCAGCACCGTGAACACCGATTCGAGGCCGCCCGCGCCACCCAGCAGGTGGCCCGTCATCGACTTCGTCGAGTTGACCACCATCTTGTACGCGTGCTCGCCGAAGGCCGCCTTCACCGCGTCGGACTCGTTCTTGTCGCCCAGCGGCGTCGACGTGCCATGCGCGTTCAGGTACTGCACCTCGTCGGCATTCAGGCCGGCGTCGCGCAGCGCCGCGACCATGCAGCGGCGCGGGCCGTCCATGTTCGGCGCGGTCATGTGGTACGCGTCACCCGTCATGCCGAAGCCCACGACTTCCGCGTAGATCTTCGCGCCGCGCGCCTTCGCCGCCTCGTACTCCTCGAGCACCATCACGCCCGAGCCCTCGCCCAGCACGAAGCCGTCGCGGTCCTTGTCCCACGGACGCGACGCGGTGGCCGGATCGTCGTTGCGGGTCGACAGCGCGCGCGCGGCGGCGACCCCGCCGATGCCGAGCGGCGACACCGTCGATTCGGCGCCGCCCGCGACCATCACGTCGGCGTCGCCGGCCTGGATCAGGCGCGCGGCGAGGCCGATGCTGTGCAGGCCGGTCGTGCAGGCCGTGACGGCCGCGAGGTTCGGGCCCTTCAGGCCGAACATGATGCTCAGGTGACCCGAGATCATGTTGATGATCGAGCCCGGCACGAAGAACGGCGAAATCCGGCGCGCGCCACGATCGACGTAGGTCTGGTGCGTGTCTTCGATCATCGGCAGGCCGCCGATGCCGGAACCGACCAGCACGCCGATGCGCTCCGCGTTGGCTTCGGTCACTTCCAGCCCGCTGTCCTTGATGGCCTGGACGCCGGCGGCGATGCCGTAATGGATGAACGTATCCATGTTCCGGGCTTCCTTCGCCGGGATGTACTCCTCGGCGCTGAAGCCCTTCACTTCGCCCGCGAAATGGCAGGCGAGGTTCGACGCATCGAACTTCGTGACGGTGGCGATACCGGACTTGCCGGCGACGAGATTGGCCCAGCCGTCGGCAACATTATTGCCAACAGGCGAAATCAGCCCCAGGCCTGTAACGACAACACGACGGCGGCTCACGGTAACCTCTTTTCCATTATTGGATGACAAAAACAAAAGCCACAGTGGCCACAGGAACCAGCCCTGCGAGCCCTGTGGCTGTTAGTCCGTCCGGCGCGAAGCCGGCAGGATGGCGCGTCAATCGCGAAGATCGCGGCGACGTGGCGGACAAGCGCGAAAGGCGCTTACGCCTTGACGTTTGCGCGAGCGTAGTCGATCGCTTGCTGAACGGTCGTGATCTTCTCTGCTTCTTCGTCCGGGATTTCCATGCCGAACTCGTCTTCGAGAGCCATCACCAGTTCGACCGTGTCGAGCGAGTCCGCGCCCAGGTCGTTCACGAACGAAGCTTCGTTCTTGATCTCGGCTTCCGCGACGCCCAGTTGTTCAGCGACGATCTTCTTGACACGTTGTTCGATGTTGTCCATTACCCCTCCGAGGGAAAGTTCAGATTTACAAGTGCGCGCATTTTATCAGGTTTGCTGACGCCAAAACGCGCGTTGGCTTGATGGTCGATCAAGCGCCGATCCGCCTGAAAAACGGGATACGGCGCGGATGGTAAACGAAAACCGTTACGACATGTACATGCCGCCGTTCACGTGCAGCGTCGTGCCGGTGATGTAACCGGCCTGCGGCGATGCGAGGAACGCGACGGCATGGGCGATGTCCTCCGGGCTGCCGAGGCGGCCGAGCGGAATCTGGGTCTTGAGCGCGGCCTGCTGTTCTTCCGGCAGCGTCTTCGTCATGTCGGTGTCGATGAAGCCCGGCGCCACGCAGTTCACCGTGATGCCGCGGCTGCCGATTTCGCGCGCGAGCGCACGCGTCATGCCCGCGACGCCGGCCTTCGCGGCCGCGTAGTTGACCTGACCCGGATTGCCGGCCGAGCCGACCACCGACGTGATGTTGATGATACGGCCGCCGCGCGCCTTCATCATCGGGCGCAGCACCGCGCGCGACAGGCGGAACACCGACTTCAGATTGGTGTCGATCACCGCGTCCCAGTCCTCGTCCTTCATCCGCATCGCGAGCTGATCCTGCGTGATGCCCGCGTTGTTGACGAGCACGTTCAGCGCGCCGAATTCCTTCACGGTCGCATCGATCAGTGCCTCGGCGGCTGCCGCGTCGTTGACGTTCAGCACCGCGCCGCGGCCCGTGACGCCCGCTTCCGCGAACGCCGCGGTGATCGCGGCGGCGCCCGATTCGCTCGTCGCCGTGCCGATCACCGTCGCGCCCAGGCGCGCGAGTTCGAGCGCGATCGAACGGCCGATGCCGCGCGACGCGCCGGTCACGATCGCAACCTGTTTATCGAGAGTCTTGTCCATGAATCGAATGTCCGTTGCTTGGGAAAAGGCGCCGCGTCAGGCGGTCACGAGCTTGAGCGCTTCGTCGAGCGAAGCCGGATCGAACACCGACGCACCCGTCAGGTTGCCGTCGATGCGCTTCGTCAGGCCGGCCAGCACCTTGCCCGGACCGCATTCGATCACGTGCGTGACGCCCGTGCCGGCGATATGCCGCACGCACTCGACCCAGCGCACCGGGCCCGCGGCCTGGCGCACCAGCGCATCCTTGATCGCGGCCGGATCGCTGACCACGGCAACGTCGATGTTGTTGACGACCGGAATCTGCGGCGCCTTCACGTCGACGTTCGCGAGGTAGTCGCGCAGCTGGTCCGACGCCGGCTTGAGCAGCGACGAATGGAACGGCGCCGACACCGGCAGCGGCAGCGCGCGTTTCGCGCCCTTCGCCTTAGCGATCTCGCATGCCTTTTCGACCGCGGCCTTGCTGCCCGCGATCACGACCTGCGCCGGAGCATTGAAGTTCACCGCTTCGACGACGCCCGCCTCCGCGGCTTCCGCGCATACCGCGCGCACCGTGTCGTCGTCGAGGCCCAGGATCGCGGCCATGCCGCCCTGGCCGACCGGCACGGCCGTCTGCATCGCCTGTGCACGAAAGCGCACGAGCGGCACCGCATCCTTGAACGCAAGTGCGCCGGCCGCGACGAGCGCCGTGTATTCACCGAGGCTGTGGCCGGCGACGATCGACGGCGCCGGGCCGCCCGCCTGCTGCCACGCGCGGTAGCACGCGTACGCCGCGGTCAGCATCACGGGCTGCGTGTTGGTGGTCAGGTTCAGCTCTTCGGCCGGGCCTTCGGCGATCAGTTTGCCGAGATCCTGATTGAGTGCATCGGATGCTTCCTGGAGCGTCTCGCGCACGACGGCCAGATCGGCGAATGCGTTGAGCATGCCGATCGCCTGCGAGCCCTGCCCCGGAAAAACGAATGCAAATTTCATATCGTCCCCAATTGAATCGATTCGGACGGCGCGCACGAACGGCGCGCCGATGGGATCCGCGCGCGGCTTGTCGCGCGCCGCGGATCAGAAGCGGAAGACCGACGCGCCCCAGGTGAAGCCGCCGCCGACGCCTTCGATCAGCACGTGCTGGCCACGCTGGATGCGACCGTCGCGCACCGCGGCGTCGAGCGCCAGCGGGATCGACGCGGCCGACGTATTGCCGTGCTGGTCGACCGTCACGACCATGCGCTCCTGCGGCAGGCCGAGCTTGCGGCAGGTGCTGGTCATGATGCGGATGTTGGCCTGGTGCGGAATCAGCCAGTCGATTTGCTCGGGCGCGAGATTCGCCTTCGCGAGCGCTTCGATCGCGACCTTTTCGAGCACGTTGACCGCGAGCTTGAACACGGCTTGCCCGTCCATGTGCAGGAACGCGCTGCCGTCGATCACGCCGCGGTTGACGTTGCCCGGCGTACACAGGATGTTCGAGTAGCTGCCGTCCGCATGCAGCGCGCTGCCGAGCACGCCCGGCTCTTCCGACGCGGACAGGATCACCGCGCCGGCACCGTCGCCGAACAGCACGCAGGTCGTGCGGTCCTTGAAGTCGAGAATGCGCGAGAACGTCTCCGCGCCGACCACGAGCGCCGTACGGTGCTGGCCGCTGCGGATGAAGCTGTCGGCCGTCGCCATCGCGTACGCGAAGCCCGAACACACGGCCTGCACGTCGAATGCCGCGCCGCCGTTCTTGATGCCGAGCTTGTTCTGCAGCAGGCACGCGGTGCTCGGGAACACGAAATCGGGGGTCGAAGTCGCGACGATGATCAGGTCGATCGACTGCGGATCGACACCGGCCGCTTCGATCGCACGACGCGACGCCTCGAGCGCGAGATCGCTCGTCGTGACGTCCGGTGCGGCGAAATGGCGCGCATGGATGCCCGTGCGCGCCACGATCCATTCATCGCTCGTCTCGATGCCTTCCTTCGCAAGACGATCGGTCAACTGCTGGTTCGTGACGCGGTCGGGCGGCAGGTAGCTGCCCGTGCCGAGCACGCGGGAATAGAGAGTCGATTGGGCCATTTATGCTTTAGAGGATTGCGCAGCGGAAGGTTCGGCGTGATGGCCTGCGGCCGGGCTTGCATGGCCCGCGCCGCCCGCGTCGTGTTCGCCGTCGCCGAGCGACACTGAATTATCCGCCATCGCGCGCGCGAGGCGCTCCAGCACCCCGTTTTTGACGGCATCATACCCGCGTTTGATCGCCCACTCAAACGCGTAGGCGTCGGCCGAACCGTGACTCTTGATCACGAGGCTCTTCAGCCCCAGCAGCGCCGCGCCGTTGTACTGGCGGTGGTCGACGCGCTTCTTGAAACGCATCAGCACAGGCAGCGCGAGCAGCGCCATCAGCTTCGACATCAGCGAGCGGCCGAACTCCTCGCGGATGATGTCCGACAGCATCTGCGCGAGCCCCTCGGACGTCTTCAGCGCGACGTTGCCGACGAAGCCGTCGCACACGATCACGTCGACGGTGCCCTTGTAGATGTCGTTGCCTTCCACGTTGCCGCGGAAATTGAGCGTGCTGGCGCGCAGCAGCTCGCCTGCGCGCTTGATCGTCTCGTTGCCCTTGATGACCTCTTCGCCGATGTTCAGCAGGCCGATCGTCGGGCGCTCCTTGCCTTCGAGCGCGGCCACGAGCGCGTGCCCCATCTCCGCGAACTGCAGCAGGTGCTGCGGTTCGCAGTCGACGTTCGCGCCGAGGTCCAGCATCATCGTGTAGCCGGTCGGGTTCGGCAGCGCGAACGCGATCGCGGGCCGCTCGATGCCGGGCAGCGTCTTGAGTACGTAACGGGAAACGGCCATCAGCGCGCCGGTATTGCCGGCGGAGATGCAGGCCTGCGCCGCGCCGTCCTTGACGTGGTTGAGCGCGACGCGCATCGAAGAATCCTTCTTCTTGCGCAGCGCCACTTCGACAGGATCGTCCATCGCCACGACTTCGGTGGCGGGCACGATGGTCAACGCGGGATCGTCGAGGGCTTTCAGCTTCTTCAGCTGAGCGCGAATCGCGCTTTCGATGCCGACGAGCATCAGGTGCGCATCGGGATGCGCGCGGACGAACTTGACTGCCGCGGGAACGGTCACGGACGGGCCGTGGTCGCCTCCCATGCAATCGATTGTGAGCTTTACGGTCATGGAATGCGACGAATTTCAGGCACAAAAAAGCGGCAGTTGAATGCCGCCTTTTTGTTGAGCCAGGAAAGTGTCAAGCGAACCAGTCGTCACGCGAACGGCGAGCGTAGCGCGCAACGCGTGACTTGACGCTTAGTCGTTCTTCGTCTTGACGACTTTCTTGCCGCGATAGTAGCCGTTCGGGCTGACGTGGTGACGCAGGTGCACTTCACCCGTGCTCGGCTCGACTGCCAGCGGCGCTGCCGTCAGGAAATCGTGCGAACGATGCATGCCGCGCTTCGACGGCGACTTCTTGTTTTGCTGGACTGCCATGACTAACTCCTAAATAATTTTCCGGATTCTAACACAGCCCGATCCGGCGCTTAACTACCCTGGCCCAAAGCCCTTACGCCTTCCCGCGCCACAACTGCTTAGTGTTTCTTGGTGCCGTCACCGTCCTTCTTCAACGCTTCCAGCGCTGCGAACGGATTCGGCCGTTTGCCTTCGTCCCCGGCTTCGTCGGACGCCTCGTCCGTCTCTTCCGTGGGACCGCTCGCGCCCGACACGAGGCTTTCGTGAACTGCCGGGCAAACCTCGTGCTTGGGCACGAGCGGCAACGAAAGCAGCAATTCCTCTTCGATCAAGTCGACGAGATCGAACTGGCGTGAGCCCACGATCACATCGGCTTCATCGTCGTCGAGCGGAAATTCTTCAGCTTCTTCTTCGGTCGCGACGATCCGGTACGTCATGTCGACGTCGAACGTCTGGTCGTACGGCGTCATGCAGCGCTGGCACGTGAGCCACGCATGGCCGTGCACCGCGAGGCGCAGATACGGCTGCTGCCCGTCGGTGCCGTCGTCCTGCAACTCCTTTTGCGTGAACCCTTCCGCCTGCCACGTGAAGACCGTGTCGCGATCTGGCGCGTCCGTCGGCACTTCGTTTAACATGCGCGGCAGTTGCGAGAGGTGCACCGCGCCGGCTGCCTGCCGCCCGCTGCGGGCAAACTCGAACAGGTCGACCGCGTGCGGATCGAGCGCCGCCGCAGGTTTGCCAGAAGAAGTGTTCATGTGCGCTCCTGCCTACAGGCTGACTTGCGGGATCCGGCTTGGCACCGCTCGCGTACGGCTCATCGAAGATGACGTACTTTACTTCCGAAGACCCGGCAGGCGCCACCACACGAAAGCCTGCCGACGAAAAGCGGGAAAGCATACCTGTTTTACCTTTTGCGGTCAATCACTTAAGCTTGCGTCCGCGCAACGCCGCGCCACACCTGACGACTCACCGATCCAACCGACCATGCCGGATACCGTTTGCCGCCCGCCGCGGCTGATTCTTGCTTCCAGTTCCCGTTACCGCCGAGCGCTCCTCGAGCGCCTCGGCGTGCCGTTCGACGTCGTGTCGCCCGACCTCGACGAAACCCCGCTCGCCGGCGAAACGCCGGCCGCGACCGCGCTGCGCCTCGCCGCCGCGAAAGCACGCGCGGTGGCCGCGACGATCGACGCGCCGGACGGCGTGCTCGTGATCGGGTCGGATCAGGTCGCGACCTTCGACGGCCACCAGATCGGCAAGCCCGGTACGCACGAGCGCGCGCTCGCGCAACTCGTGTCGATGCAGGGCCGCGAAGTCGAATTCCACAGCGCGCTCTGCCTGTACGACAGCCGTACGGACGAAGCGCAGGTCGAGGACATCGTCACGCACGTGCGCTTTCGCTCGCTGCCCGAGGCCGAACTCGACGCCTACCTGCGCGCGGAAACGCCGTACGACGTGGCCGGCAGCGCGAAATCCGAAGGGCTCGGCATCGCCCTGCTCGACGCGATCGACTCGGACGACCCCACCGCACTCGTCGGCCTGCCGCTGATCGCCCTCACGCGGATGCTGCGCGCCGCCGGCTACCCGTTGTTTGCAACCACTCGTGGAGACCGCGCATGACCGCCGGCACGCTTTATCTCGTCCCGAACACGCTCGGCGAAGGCGACGAATCGATGCTCGCCGCCGTGCTGCCCGCCGCCGTGCAGGCGCGCGCCGGCACGCTCGGCTATTACATCGGCGAGAACGCGAAAACGACCCGCGCGTTTCTGAAGAAGATCGGTACGACGCGGCCGATCCAGGAAATCGAGATCAGCGAGCTGAACGTCAATACGCCGGCCGGCGCGATCGACCGGCTGCTCGCTCCGGTGCTGGCCGGCGCGGATGCCGGCCTCGTGTCGGAGGCCGGCTGCCCGGCCGTCGCCGATCCCGGCGCGCTGCTGGTGCGCCGCGCGCACGAGCGCGGCGTGAAGGTCGTGCCGCTCGTCGGACCGAGTTCGATCCTGCTCGCGCTGATGGCGTCGGGCCTGAACGGCCAGAGCTTCGCGTTCAACGGCTATCTGCCGGTCGATGCGGCCGCGCGCGCGAAACGCCTGCGCGAACTCGAGCAACTGTCGCGCAAGGCGCGCCAGACGCAGATCTTCATCGAAACGCCGTACCGGAATCACGCGATGCTCGACACGCTGGTCGCGACCTGCGCGCCGTCGACGCAGATCTGCGTCGCGGCCGATCTGACCCTCGCGACCGAGACGATCGCGAGCCGCACGGCGGCGGACTGGAAAAAGGCGCCGGCGCCGAATCTGCACAAGCGCCCCGCGATCTTCCTGCTGCTCGCGAACTGATTGATGCCGCGACCGGCGATCCACCGATGAATGAAAGGCGGGCCATCGCGGCCCGCCGATCGCCGCCGTCAGCGCAGGCTGACTGACGCGCCGCCAGCCGTCAGCGCCTTCATCGCAGCGCCGCCGACGGCCGCGCCGAACTTGCGCGCGACACGGTTCGTCAGGCTTTCCTTCACCGTATAGTCGACCAGATCCGGCGCCTTCAGCACGTCGCGCGCGACCGTGTCGGTGGTGCCGTAGCCGTCGGCGAGCCCGAGCTCGACGCTCTTCTCGCCGGTCCAGAACAGGCCGGAGAACATGTCCGGCGTCTCGTGCAGCCGCTTGCCGCGGCCATCCTTCACGGCCTTGATGAACTGCGCATGCACCTGGTCGAGCAGCTCCTGCGCGTGCGCGTCCATCTTCGGCGTTTCCGGCGAGAACGGATCGTAGAAGCCCTTGTTTTCGCCCGACGTATGCAGGCGCCGCTCGACCCCGAGCTTGCCCATCAGCCCGGTGAAGCCGAAGCCGTCCATCAGCACGCCGATCGAGCCGACGATGCTCGCCTTGTCGACGAAGATCTTGTCGGCGGCCGACGCGATGTAATACCCGCCTGATGCGCACATGTCGGTCACGACGACGTACAGCGGCTTGTCCGGATACTTGCCGCGCAAGCGCCGGATCTCGTCGTAGACCATGCCGGCCTGCACCGGGCTGCCGCCCGGGCTGTTGATCCGCAGCACGACACCGACCGTGCCGTCGTCGTCGAACGCGGCGTCGAGCGCGGTGTTGATGTCGTCGGCGTTCGCGTTGACGCCTGCCGCGATCTCGCCGTCGATCGTCACGAGCGCCGTATGCCGCCCGCTCGACGAGAACTTCGAATCGCTCGAGAAATCGATCAGCGCGAACGCGAGCAGCACGAACACGGCGAGAAACGCGAAGCGGAAGAAGATCTTCCAGCGCCGTGCGGCACGCTGCTCCTTGACGGCCGCGAGCGCGATCCGCTCGAGCGCTGCGCGCTCCCAGGCCGGTTCACGGCTGTCGGGACGGGAGGAGGAATCCGGGGAATTCGGTTGGTCGGCCATGCAGTGGTGTCGTCAGTCGGTCGTGGCGGGCGTGGCGGGATGCAGGTCCGCATCGGGCACCCAGAATACCGCACGGCCGTCGGGCGTGTCGCGCTCGTCGACCTCGACCGGCCGCAAGCGGCCGCCGCGGCACGGGCCACCGACGCACTTGCCGGTATCCGGCGCGTAGATCGCGCCGTGCGTCGCGCACATCAGATAGAGGCCCGACGACTCGAAGAATTGCCCTTCGGCCCAGTCGAGCTCCATCGGCACATGCGCGCAGCGGTTCAGGTAGCCGTAGGCGCGGCCGTCGTAGCGCACGAAGAACACGACGGCCTGCTCGCCGCGCAGCGTCGCGTCGACGCGCACCCCGGCGCCCCCGTCGGTCAACGCGTCCGACGCGCACACGCGCACGGCGTCCGGCGCCGCGCTCATGCGTGCTCCCGCAGCCATGCGGCCAGCGCACCGACGTCCGGCGCGACGAAGCGCGGCGTGAGCGCCGCCAGCGCATCGGCCGTGTGCGCGCCATACGCGACGCCGACGCCGGCCGCGCCGGCGCTGGCCGCCATCTGCAGGTCGTGCGTCGTATCGCCGATCATCACGGTGCGCGACAGGTCCTGCCCCAATTCCCGCGACAACTCGTGCAACATCGCCGGATGCGGTTTCGAGAACGTTTCGTCCGCGCAGCGCGTCGCGTCGAACCAGCTCGTCAGTTTCGACTGGTCGAGCACGCGATTCAGCCCGACCCGACCCTTGCCGGTTGCGACGGCGAGCAGATAGCCCGTATCGCGCAGTTCGGCGAGCAGCTCGCGCACGCCGGCGAACAGCTCGATGCGCTGGTCGTCGAGCAGGTAGTGATAGCGGTAGCGCTCGGCCAGCCGTGCGTAGTCGGACGGATCGAGGGTCGGCGCCGTGATCTGCAGCGCGTCCCGCAGGCCGAGGCCGATCACGTAGCGGGAAGCTTCGTCGGACGGCGTGGGCAAGCCGAGATCGCGGCATGCCGCCTGGATGCTGTGCGCGATGTGCGCGGTCGAATCCATCAGCGTGCCGTCCCAGTCGAAGACGATCAGGTCAAATTGCTGTCGGGCCATGCGGTTCAGGCGGTATCGCGCAATGCGCTGAGTTGATCGAGGAAGCGCCGGCACTCGGCCGGCAGCGGCGCATCGAACTGCAGCGCCTCGCCGGTCAGCGGATGAGCGAGCTTGAGGCGGTGCGCATGCAGGAACATCCGTTTCAGCGACGGCTGCGCGTTCGCGCGCGCCAGCGCCTTGTTCAATGCGAAATCGCCATACTTGGCGTCGCCGGCGATCGGCAGGCCGAGATGCGCGAGGTGCACCCGGATCTGATGGGTCCGCCCCGTTTTGAGTTCCGCTTCGACGAGCACGTAGTCCGGCCAGCGGTCGACGAGATTGAACACCGTATGCGACGCGAGCCCGTCCTCCTGCACCCGTACGCGGCGCTCCCCTTCCGGGGTCGAATACTTGAACAGCGGCGCCTTCACCGCGCGGCGCCGGCCCCAGTCGGGCTGCCATTCGCCGTGCGCGCACGCGAAGTAGCGTTTGTCCATCCGGTTCTCGCGGATCTGCTCGTGCAGGCCGACGAGCGCCGTGCGTTTCTTCGCGAGCATCAGGATCCCGGACGTCTCGCGGTCGAGCCGGTGCACCAGTTCGAGGAATTTCGCGCGCGGACGCGCCTGGCGCATCTGCTCGATCACGCCGAACGCGACGCCGCTGCCGCCGTGGACCGCGACCCCGGCCGGCTTGTCGATGACGAGCATCGCGTCGTCCTCGTACAGCACGTCGAAATGCGCGGGCGGCACGACGGGCGTGTCGGCGCGCGCGAGGTCGGCCGCCGCCACGCGCACCGGCGGCACGCGGACGAGGTCGCCGAGCTCCAGGCGGTACTGCGCGTCGATCCGGCCCTTGTTCACGCGCACTTCGCCGCTGCGGAGGATCCGGTAAATATGGCTTTTCGGCACGCCTTTACAGACGCGCAACAGGAAGTTGTCGATGCGCTGACCGGCCGAGTTTTCGTCGATCTCGATCATCGATACCTGGCCGCTTGCGACCGAATTCTGGGATATTTTGCCTAACTCATTCATACTGAATATAATTTTGCCCAGCCTGACGTTGTGGGTGGCCTGACCGGCCGGCCCCGGCTGAATCGGGCAAGGCGCAAGCGCAAACTGCTATTTTACTTGCGCCGGGGGTCCGCTGCTCGCCCCTAATCAAAGAGAAGCAGCAAGTTGCACGCACGGCGCCGCCCGTCGGCAAGGATCGCGCCCACAGGCGGATTCGGTCGGCAAGGCGCCGCGGTAACGGAAAGTTGGTTGAAAAGAATTTGATCGGCAGCCGACGGCGCGCAGTGCGTCCGCAGGCTGCCGGTTGCGAAAATTACGGCGTTGCGCCCGATTTGGCCCCGCGAAGCGTGCGGGGCTTGGCGACGTCAAACCAGGGAAGTACACCCCAAGCGGGAAAGTCGGGCTGGATTCGATACTCCCCGCTGCGGCCCAAGCCGCAGCATCTGCCGCCCGTCGGCGCGCGCGACGCATTGCGCGCGCCCGTGGCAATGCCCGGACAGGCTTAGCGCGCTTTTGCAGCGTGCGGTGTGTGAACGCCGTGCTTTGAAGCCGTATTCGCAGGTGCCCTATGGCCGCCGGCCCCGTCTTTCGGGCCCAAGCGCCTCTTCAGGCAATTCTCCCCGCCAGCATTCCCGCTCCAGCGTGCTCGTGACAACACAACAAGGTGCGGCCTGTCGTCGTTCCCGCCCTCGCGCCTGACAACCGCGAGGCGCCGGCAGCGGAGCCGCCTGGAGTCGTTCATGAAACGCATGCTGTTCAATGCGACGCAGCAGGAGGAGCTGCGCGTCGCCATCGTCGATGGGCAAAAGCTCATCGACATCGACATCGAAACCGCCGGGCGCGAACAGCGCAAAGGCAATATCTACAAAGGTGTCATCACCCGTATCGAGCCGTCGCTCGAAGCGTGCTTCGTCAACTACGGCGAAGACCGCCACGGCTTCCTGCCGTTCAAGGAAGTCGCCCGCCAGTACTTCAAGGAAGGCATCGACATGCGCTCCGCGCGCATTCAGGATGCGCTGCGCGAAGGCCAGGAGCTGATCGTCCAGGTCGAGAAGGAAGAGCGTGGCAACAAGGGCGCCGCCCTCACCACCTTCATCTCGCTCGCCGGCCGCTATCTCGTGCTGATGCCGAACAACCCGCGCGGCGGCGGCGTATCGCGCCGGATCGAAGGCGACGAGCGCCAGGAACTGCGCGAAACGATGGCGCAGCTGCAGATTCCGGACGGCATGAGCATGATCGCCCGTACCGCGGGCATCGGCCGCAGCGCCGAGGAACTGCAGTGGGACCTGAACTACCTGCTGCAACTGTGGCGCGCGATCGAGGCTGCCTCGCAAAGCGGCAACGCCGGCCAGCCGATGCTGATCTATCTGGAATCGAGCCTCGTGATCCGCGCGATCCGGGACTATTTCCAGCCGGATATCGGCGAAATCCTGATCGATACGAACGAAATCCATGATCAGGCCCGTGCCTTCATGGACATCGTGATGCCGGACAACGTCGCGAAGGTGAAGCGCTATCACGACGACGTGCCGCTGTTCTCCCGCTTCCAGATCGAGCACCAGATCGAAACCGCGTACTCGCGCACGGTCCCGCTGCCGTCGGGCGGCGCGATCGTGATCGACCACACCGAAGCGCTCGTCGCGATCGACGTGAACTCCGCACGCGCGACCAAGGGCGCGGACATCGAGGAAACGGCCACCCGCACGAACCTCGAAGCGGCCGACGAAGTCGCCCGCCAACTGCGCCTGCGCGACCTCGGCGGCCTGATCGTGATCGATTTCATCGACATGGAATCGGCGAAGAGCCAGCGTGAAGTCGAGCAGCGCCTGAAGGACGCGCTCAAGCACGACCGTGCGCGCGTGCAGATGGGCAAGATCTCGCGCTTCGGCCTGATGGAACTGTCGCGCCAGCGCCTGCGCCCGGCGCTGTCGGAAGGCAGCCACGTGACGTGCCCGCGCTGCAACGGCACCGGCCACATCCGCGATACCGAATCGTCCGCGCTGCAGGTCCTGCGGATCATTCAGGAAGAAGCGATGAAGGAAAACACCGCGGCGATCCACTGCCAGGTGCCGGTCGAGGTGACCGCCTTCCTGCTGAACGAAAAGCGTCAGGAAATCAACAAGATCGAGTCGCGCTTCAAGGTCGGCATCGTGCTGATCCCGAACAAGCACCTCGATACGCCGCACTACAAGCTCGAGCGCCTGCGTCACGACGATGCGCGCCTCGACGATCCGCGCGCATCCTGGAAGATGGCCGAGGAAGCGGCCCGCGAGCTCGAATCGGAAACCGGCTACAGCAAGCGGGCGGCCGAAGTGAAGCCGAAGCAGGAAGCCGCGGTCAAGGGCATCACGCCCGAGCGTCCGGCACCGAGCCCGGCTCCGCAGCGTCCGGTCGAGCCCGTTGCCGCCCCCGCCCCGGCGCCCGTCGCCGCGGCAAGCGGCGGCTTCATCGGCTGGCTGAAGGGCCTGTTCGGCGTGTCGCCGGCACCGGCGCCCGCACCGGTCGCGCCGGCACCGGCGAAGGAGCAGGCAGCCCGTCCGGCGCGCGAGCGCACGGAAAAGACCGAGCAGCGCGGCGGCGATCGCAATCGCAACCGTCGCGGCGGCGCCCAGCAGCCGCAAGGCGGCCGCGACCCGGCAGCCGCAGGCCGTGGCCAGCCGCAACGCCAGGAACGCGAAGGCAAGGAAGTGCGCGAATCGCGTGAAGGCCGTGAGCCGCGCGAGGGTCGTGAGCTGCGTGAAGGTCGCGAGGGCCGCGAAGGTCGTGAAAACCGTGAGGGTCGCGAGGGCCGTGGCCCGCGTGAAGGTCGCGAGCCGCGTGAAGGCCGTGAGCCGCGCGAACCGCGCGAGAACCGCGAACCGCGCGAGCGTGCCGAACAGCCGGAAGGCGTCGAAGCAACCGGCCGTGGCGAGCGTCAGGAACGCGGCGAGCGTCGCGAGCGCGGCGAACGCCGCAAGCCGACCCAGCACGCAGCCACGCTCGAAACCGTCACCCGCGGTGAAAACCATCCGGAACCGGAAACCGACAAGGTGGCGGCAGAAGCCCTGCCCGGCGCGGAACTGGCAGCCGATGCGGAAGCCGGCGCACGTGACGGCGAAGAACGCCGCCGTCGCCGTCGCGGCCGCCGCGGCGGTCGTCGCGAGCGCGAGGAAGACGGCGCAGTCGAGCAGGCCGAACAAGGCGCCGAAGGCGAAGTCGCCGCGCAAGCGGTGACGCCGGCCGCCCCGGTCGCTGCCGAACCGGCTCACACGGCCGCGCCGGCAGTCGTCGCGGCCGTGGCAAGCGCGGTCGCCGTGGAAGCCGTCGCCGAGCAGCATGCCGCACCGGCCGCTGTCGAAGCGCAGCCGGCACCGGCCCTCGCCGAAGTGGCTCCGGCCGCCCCGGTCGAGCCCGTCGCCGCCCAGGCAGCCGAACCGGCACCGGTCGCACCGGCCGTCGCGGAAGCAGGCCCGACGCCGGTCGCGGTGTCGCCGACCGATGCGTTCGAAGTGCCGGCAGCCGCTCCGGTCGCTGCCGAGGCGCCGCAAGCCGCACCGGTCGAGCAGGCTGCACCGGCTGCCGTGGCGATCGAGACCGCTCCGGTGGTGGTCGAAGCCGCGCCGACGGTGGCCGAGGCACCGGTCGCAGCCGCGCCGGTCGAGGCCGTCGCCGCACCGGCACCGGCACCGGCACCGGCTCCCGCCCCCGCACAACCGGCAGCCGCGCCCGCTTCGGCGAGCCTGGACGTCGTGCTGGAGCAGGCCGGTCTCGTCTGGGTGAACACGGACGCCGACAAGTTCGCGGCCGCGCAGGAAGCCGCATCGCGACTCCCGCGCCCGGCCCGCGTGCCGCGCGAACGCAAGGTGCTGCCGCCGGCCGATACGGCGCCGATGCAGCAGGTCGAAACGACGCACCACTAACGGCGCATCGCCCGACCAGGAAAAGCCCGCCTCCGGCGGGCTTTTTCATGTCCGCGCTGCGGGTTTCCGCCCACCGGACCCACCGGCCGGTTGCGGCTAAAATAGAGGCCTGGTTCGCACTTCTTCCAACATGTCCCGACGCATCATTCCTCTCGCCGACGTCAGCGGGATGCCGGACGTCTCCGGCGTCGCGCATGCCCCCGACGGCACGCTGGCCGACACGTTCGCCAGGCCGCTGCGCGACCTGCGCATTTCGGTGACGGACCGCTGCAATTTCCGTTGCGTGTACTGCATGCCGCGCGCGGTCTTCGACAAGGACTACCCGTTCCTGCCGCACAGCGCGCTGCTCACGCACGAGGAAATCGAGCGCGTGGCGCGACTCTTCGTCGCACACGGCGTCGAGAAGATCCGTATCACGGGCGGCGAACCGTTGCTGCGCAAGAACCTCGAATTCCTGATCGAGCGCCTCGCGCGCCTGACGACGCATGCCGGCCGCCCGCTCGACCTGACGCTGACGACCAACGGCTCGCTGCTCGCACGCAAGGCGCGCGCGCTGAAGGACGCCGGGCTCACGCGCGTCACGGTCAGCCTCGATGCGCTCGACGACACGCTGTTCAAGCGCATGAACGATGCGGAGTTCGCGAGCGCCGACGTGCTCGACGGCATCTTCGCCGCGCAGGCCGCGGGCCTCGCGCCGGTCAAGGTCAACATGGTCGTGAAGCGCGGCACCAACGACAGCGAGATCCTGCCGATGGCCGAGCGGTTCCGCGGCACCGGCGTGATCCTGCGTTTCATCGAATACATGGACGTCGGCACGTCGAACGGCTGGAACATGACCGAGGTGCTGCCGTCGGCGGACGTCGTCGCGCGCATCGCCGAACATTTCCCGCTGGTGCCGCTCGAGCCGCACACAGCGGCCGAAACCGCGCAGCGCTGGGGCTATGCGGACGGCAGCGGCGAGATCGGCGTGATCTCGAGCGTCACGCAGGCCTTCTGCGGCGATTGCACGCGTGCCCGGCTGTCGACCGAAGGCAAGCTGTACCTGTGCCTGTTCGCGTCGGCCGGCCACGACCTGCGTGCGCTCGTGCGGGGCGGCGCAAGCGATGCAGAGATCGCGACTGCGATCGCGCGCATCTGGCAGGCGCGCACCGATCGCTATTCGCAGCTGCGCGGCAGCGCCTCGGCCGACGCCACGCCCGACGGCGCCGGCAAGCGCGTCGAAATGTCGTATATCGGCGGCTGACGCCTCTTTCCGCCTTCACACGATGCCCGCTTCCGCTTCTCCGTCGATCGCCGGCCTGCTGCTCGCAGGCGGCCGAGCGACCCGCATGGACGGCGTCGACAAGGGCCTGCAACTGCTCGACGGTACGCCGCTCGCGCTGCACGTGCTGCGCCGGCTGTCGCCGCAGGTCGACGAGACGCTGATCAGCGCGAACCGCCATGCCGATCGCTATGCCGAGCTCGGTGCGCCGTTCGACGCGCGCATCGTCGCAGACGAAACGCCCGACTTCCCCGGGCCGCTCGCGGGCCTGCTCGCCGGCATGCGCGCGGCGCGCGCGCCGCTGGTCGCGTGCTCGCCGTGCGATACGCCGTATCTGCCCGCCGACCTCGTCGCGCAACTGCATACGGCGCTGGACGCACAGCAGGCCGACATTGCGATGGCGGTCACCGTCGACGCGCAGCAACTGCGCTCGCCGCAGCCGACGTTCGCGCTGCTGCGCACGTCGCTGGCCGACGATCTGGCCGCGCGCCTCGCGGCCGGCGACCGCAAGGTGCGTGCGTGGTACGCACGCCACAAGACGGTCGAAGTCGAGTTTCGCGACGAGCGTGCGTTTTACAATGCCAACTCCTGGCAGGAACTCGCCGCGCTGGCCCGCCGCTGACGGCCCCGTGCCGTTCCCGCCCGGCGCCCGCCACACGCGAAACCCGCGCCCAGGCACCCTCCTCGCGCCACCGGCCACGAACCCGATACGCCTTGCGGCGCAGTCCGACTGATGATCACGCAATCCTCGCCCGCCTCCCGAACCGCACCCGACCCCGACGTCCCGCTGTCGCTCGCCGACGCGCAGGCGCTCGCGTGCCGCTTCGCGGTGCCCGTCGACGCGTGCGACACGGTGACGCTGCGCGATGCGCTCGACCGCGTGCTCGCGGTCGACGTGAGCGCGCCGTTCGACATTCCCGCGTACGACAATTCGGCCATGGACGGCTATGCGTTCGACGGCGGCAGCGCGGCACTCGCGTCGCCGCAGGGCGAGGTCGCGATGCCGGTCGCCGGCACCGCATTCGCCGGCCATCCGTTCGACGGCGCCGTGGCAGCCGGTGCATGCGTGCGGATCATGACCGGCGCGCCGATGCCGGCCGGATGCGACACCGTGATCCCGCAGGAACGCGTGCGCGTCGAGGGCGACACGATCCGCTTCGCCACGCGCGACGTCGCGCGCGGCGCGAACTGCCGCAAGGCCGGCGAGGATCTCGCGCGCGGCGCCTGTGCGCTCGCCGCGGGCCGCGTCCTGCGGCCGTCTGATCTCGGTCTGCTCGCGTCGTTCGGCGTCACCGACGTCATGGTGCGCCGGCGCGTGCGCGTCGCCGTGTTCTCGACCGGCGACGAGCTGCGCGAGCCCGGCGAACCGCTCGGCCGCGGCGCGCTGTACGACAGCAATCGCGGGATGCTGATCGCGATGCTCGAACGCCTGCACGTGGATGCGATCGATCTCGGCATCGTCCGCGACGACCCGGCCGCGCTCGAAGCCGCATTGCGCGACGCCCTCGCCGCGCAGGCCGATGCGGTCGTCACGTCGGGCGGCGTGTCGGTCGGCGAAGCCGACTTCACGCGCGACGTGATGGCGCGGCTCGGCGACGTGACGTTCGCGAGCCTTGCGCTGCGGCCCGGCCGGCCGCTCGCGTGCGGCACGCTCGCACGCGCGGCCGACGGCGCCGGCCACGCGCTGTTCTTCGGGCTGCCCGGCAATCCGGTCGCGTCCGCCGTGACGTTCTACGCCATCGTGCGCCCCGCGCTGCTGACGCTGGCCGGCGCGCAGACGCCGCCACCGGCGATGTACACGGCGCGCAGTACGCAGCCGTTGAAGACGCGCCCCGGTCGCACCGAATACCTGCGCGGCATCGCGACGCGCGCCGCCGACGGCCAATGGCACGTCGTACCGGCCGGATCGCAAAGCTCCGCGTCGCTGAGCGGCCTCGCAGACGCCAACTGTTTCATCGTCCTGGGCCACGATACCGCGGCAGTCGACGCGGGCGCCCCAGTCGACATCCTGCCGCTCGACGGCCTGATCTGAATTCCACTATCGGTATATCTCTACGGGGGCAATCCGCACATGAAGAAACAAATCTCGTCGATCGCCGCGGGACAGACCGCGAAGGCGCTGATTCTCGTCTACCTGACGTTCAGCGTGCCGATCGTGCTGCTCGGCATTCTCGTCGCGTACATCCGCTACGGGATGGTCGAACTGAGCACGATCCTGAGCGCGCTGCTGCTGAACGCGATCCTCGGTTTCGTGCTGCTGTGGATTGCGTGCCACGCGTACAACTGGGTCGCGTCGCGCTTCGGCGGCATCGAAATCGTGCTGTCCGATCCACCGGAGGAAGCGTGAGCGGCACGCCGCTGATCCGCGCGGCCGCCCCGCGCGACGTCGGCGCGATCCTCGCGCTGATGCGCGAGCTGGCCGAGTTCGAGAAGCTCACGGATCTGTTCGTCGCGACCGAAGCCGATCTCGCCGACGCGCTGTTCGGCGAGCACCCCGCGGCCGAAGCGCTGGTGGCCGAGCGTGACGGCGCGATCGTCGCGTACGCGCTGTTCTTCCACAACTATTCGACGTTCGTCGGCCGCCGCGGACTCTATCTCGAGGATCTGTACGTGCAGCCGTCGCAGCGCGGTACGGGCCTCGGCACCGCGATGCTGCGTCATCTCGCGGCACTCGCCGTCGAGCGCCGTTGCGCGCGCTTCGAGTGGTCGGTCCTCGACTGGAACCAGCCGGCAATCGATTTCTACGAGAAGATGGGCGCGACCGTGCTGCCGGAGTGGCGCATCGTACGCGTGACGGGTGGCGCGCTGGACACGCTCGCCGCGCATTGAGCGCGGGCCGGCCACGCCGGCGATCGCTGCAAAAGAAAACGGGCGCCGCGGCGCCCGTTTTTTCTGTCCGGCGGCTGCCGGCAACGCGTGTCATGCATCGTCCGCATCGGCGCCTTCGGCCCCTTCCGCGCCGAGCAGCCCGGCCGCCGTATCGCCCGGCAACGCCTCGACCTGCTTGAGCTTGCGGTTCATCACGCGCGTGCGCTGCTCGGCCGCCTCGATCGAACGCGTGACCGTTTCGAGCTGCGACTTCGTGCGCGCGAGCACGTCGCCGAACTTGCCGAACTCGGTCTTGACCGCGCCGAGCACCTGCCACACCTCGCTCGAGCGCTGCTCGATCGCGAGCGTGCGGAACCCCATCTGCAGGCTGTTCAGCAGCGCGGTGAGCGTGGTCGGCCCGGCGACCGTCACGCGATAGTCGCGTTGCAGCAGGTCGGTCAGCCCCGGCCGACGCAGGATCTCCGCATAGAGCCCCTCGGTCGGCAGGAACAGCAGCGCGAAATCGGTCGTGTGCGGCGGCGCGACGTACTTCTCGGCGATCGTGCGCGCTTCCATCCGCACCCGCGCCTCGAGCGCACGCGCCGCCTCCTCGACCGCCACCGCATCGGCGCGCTCCTGCGCGTCGATCAACCGCTCGTAGTCTTCGCGCGGAAATTTCGCGTCGATCGGCAGCCACACCGGCGGCGCGTCGCGCGTGCCGGCATCGCGGCCCGGCAGCCGGATCGCGAATTCGACGCGCTCGGTACTCTTCGGCACCGTCGCGACGTTCTTCGCGTACTGCTCGGGTGTGAGCATCTGTTCGAGCAGCGCTTCGAGCTGCACCTCGCCCCAGGTGCCGCGCGTCTTCACGTTGGTCAGCACCTTCTTCAGGTCGCCGACGCCGGCCGCGAGGGTCTGCATCTCGCCGAGCCCGCGATGCACCTGCTCGAGCCGGTCCGACACGAGCTTGAACGATTCGCCGAGCCGCTGCTCGAGCGTCGCGTGCAGTTTCTCGTCGACGGTGCGGCGCATCTCCTCGAGCTTCGCCGCGTTGTTCGTCTCGATTTCCTTCAGCCGCTGTTCGAGCGTCGCACGCACTTCACCGATCCGGCGATCGTTCGCCTCGGTCAGTTGCGTGAGCTGCCGGTGCAACGTGTCGCCGAACAGCCGCAGCGCGCCCGTCTGCTCCTCGCGCGCCTGCTGGGCCTGGCGCTGCACGCTCTCGCGCATCGCGTCGAACTGCTGCGCGTTGCCGGCGACGAGCTTGCCGAGCTGCTGCGCGAACCCCTCGATCTGGTTGTTCTGCACGGTCGCCACGCTCGTCAGTTGCGCGGCGAGCGTCTGCTGCAACTGCGCGAAGCTGCCGGCCAGCTCGGTACGCGAGCCGCGCGCATTTTCGACGATCTCGCCGCGCAGTTCGCGCTCGAGCCGCTCGACCGCGCGTGCCTGCGCATGCGCGGCGTCCTCGATCTGGTCGCCGAGCACGGCCGCATCGTCGTGGCGGCCGCCGCGCACGAGCGCGACGATCGCCACCGCGAGCGCGACAGCGAGCACGACGACCGCCGCAAGCAACAACGTCATCGTCATGCGCGCGGCTTCCCGATCACGTCAGGGTTGATCGGATTCGGCGGCCGCCCCGCCCGCGGCCCCTCGCCCAGCGCGGCGATCAGGTTGTCGGCGGCGAGATCCGCCATCGCGCGGCGGGTCTTTTCGGTGGCGCTTGCGATATGCGGCGTCAGCACGACGTTCGGCACCTCGAGCAGCGCCGGATGCACGCTCGGCTCGCCCTCGTACACGTCGAGGCCGGCTGCGGCGATCGTCCCGTCGCGCAGTGCAACGGCCAGCGCCGCATCGTCGACGATCCCGCCGCGCGCGATGTTGGTCAGCGTCGCCGTCGGTTTCATCTTCGCGAGCTCGGCCGCGCCG
Source organism: Burkholderia sp. 9777_1386 (assembly GCF_015712265.1). NCBI lineage: Bacteria > Pseudomonadati > Pseudomonadota > Betaproteobacteria > Burkholderiales > Burkholderiaceae > Burkholderia > Burkholderia sp. 9777_1386. The sequence continues at coordinate 48,231 of NZ_JACCQB010000010.1, forward strand.
ATCGTGTGATGGTTCTCTTTCGTGTACGGCAGCACGAGCACGACATGATCGGCGCGCGCGAGCAGCGCATCCTTCGACACGTATTCGGCATTCAGCTCGGCTTCGATCTCGGGCGCGACCCGCGACCGGTTGTGGTAGATCACCTGCATCCCGAAGCCGCGCGCGCGGCGCGCGAGCGCCTGGCCGATGCGACCCATCCCGATCACGCCGAGCGTCGAGCCATGGATGTCGGCGCCGAGAAAGCCGTCGTACGCCCACTTCTGCCAGTGGCCGGCGCGCAGCCAGTGTTCGGATTCGGCGATCCGGCGCGCCGCGGCCATCATCAGCGCCCAGCCGAAATCGGCGGTCGATTCGTTCAGCACGTCGGGCGTATTGGTGCCGAGCACGTTCGCCGCGTTGAATGCGGCCATGTCGAAGTTGTTGTAGCCGACCGCCATGTTCGCCACGACGCGCAGACGCGGCGCCGCCGCGAGCGTGGCCGCGCCGACCGGGTCGCCGGCCGTCAGCGCGCCGTCCTTGTCGGCCAGACGCGCGGCGAGCGCGTCGGGCGCGAGCGCGTCGCCGTCGTTCCAGTCGACTTCGAAATACTGCTTGAGCCGTTCGATCACGTCCGGAAAGATCGGACGCGCGACCAGGATCTTCTGCATCGCCATCTCCGCATGCCGCGGCCGGATGGCGGCGCACCATGCGCCGCCGGGACCGCCCGCTCGGGGTTGAAAATCGTCAGCTTACGCCGTGAAGAAAAGCCACGACGTCAGCAGGAATACCGGTATCAGCACGACGAGCGCCCAGCCGAGGTACGCGAAGAAGCTCGGCATCTTCACGCCGCGCGATTCGGCGATCGCCTTCACCATGAAGTTCGGCGCGTTGCCGATGTAGCTGTTCGCGCCCATGAACACCGCGCCGGCGGAAATCGCGGCGAGTGTCGACGCACCGGTCGTCATCAGCGTCCGCGCATCGCCGCCCGCGAGGTTGAAGAACACGAGATAGGTCGGCGCGTTGTCGAGGAACGACGACAGGATGCCGGTCGCCCAGAAGTACATCGCGTCGATCGGCTTGCCGTCGGGCCCCGTGACGAGATGGACGATCTGCGCGAACGCGCCATCCGCGCCGGCGCGCAGGATCACGATCACCGGCGCGATCGTCACGAAGATGCCCGCGAACAGCTTCGCGACTTCCTCGATCGGCGCCCAGTTGAACGCGTTGCCCTCGCGCGCGGAACGCGGCGTCAGCGCGAGCGACACGAGCGTCACGACCACGAGCGCGACGTCGCGCACGAGATTCTGCAGCGCGACGTGCGTGCCCCACACGTCGAACGAGATGCCCGGCTTCCACACGCCGCTCATCAGCACGAGCGCGATCACGGCCGCCAGCAGCACGAAGTTGACCTTGCCGTCGATCGACAGCGCCGCACCGTCGGGCGTCGGATCGAGCGCGGCCGGCCGCTCCTCGCCGCCCTTCCGGTAGAAGTACGTATCGAGCGCGAAGAACAGCGTCAGCAGCACCACGCAGATGAACAGCATCGGCAGCGCGAGATGTGTGGTCGTCCAGAAGAAGCTCACGCCGTTCAGGAAGCCGAGGAACAGCGGCGGATCGCCGAGCGGCGACAGCGAGCCGCCCGCGTTCGCGACGAGGAAGATGAAGAAGATCACGACGTGCACGACATGCTTGCGGTTGTCGTTGGCGCGCAGGAGCGGCCGGATCAGCAGCATCGCGGCGCCCGTCGTGCCCATCACGCTCGCGAGCAGCGTACCGAGCGCGAGTATCGCGGTATTCAGTTTCGGCGACCCATGCAGGTTGCCGTTCACGCAGATGCCGCCCGCGACCGTATAGAGCGCGGTGAGCAGCACGATGAACGGAATGTATTCCTCGAGCAGCGCATGCACGAGCGTGCCGAACGCGGTGCCGATGCCGAACGCGACCGCGAACGGCGCGAGGAACACGATCGCCCAGCCGGCGGCGATCTTGCCGAAGTGGTGATGCCAGAACACGGGGGCGACGAGCGGGAACAGCGCGATGGACAGCAGGATCCCGGCGAACGGGATGCCCCAGAGCGCAGACAGCGTGGCACCGTCGAGCGTGGCGGCCGATGCAAGCGCGGGAGCGGCGCCAAGCGCGATTCCCGACGCCATGCCCGCCCAGGCGGCATGTCGTTTCATGCAGAACTTCCTTGTTCGAGTAGGGGTGAATGCAGCGGGCGCGTCATGCGCCCCGTACGACGATCGCGTGCACGCGGTACGGGCCGTGTGCGCCCAGGATGATCGTTTGTTCGATGTCGCCCGTGCGCGACGGGCCGGACACGAAATTGACCGCGCGCGGCAACTCGCCGCGCTCCGCGCGAATCAGCGCGAACGCGTCTTCATGACCGGCGACGATGCGCGATGCCGGCACGATCGCGATGTGGGTTTCCGGCAGCAGGCCGGCCGATGCGTAAGTGTCGGGGCCGGACAGCAATACCAGCGACCCCGTTTCGGCGGTCGCGCAAAAGCAGCCGGTCAGGCCGACCAGATCGCCGTCGCGCGGCTTGCGGCACTCGACCGACAGGCCCGCGCCGGCCCAGTCGAGATCGGCGAGCGTGCGCCAAGCGATGGCCTGCGTCGGCAGGCCGTGAGCGGCAAGATAGCGGGCGGCGGCGGCAGGCACGTCGGCCAGCGTCGCGACTTCGTCGACCGTGGTCGACAGGCGCGCCGCTTCGTCGACGAAAGCGGCGACGAGGTCGGCCGGCGCCGGCGGGCGCGGCCCCTCCGGATGACGGGCGAGATAGTCGGCGACGCCGTCGCGCTCCGCTGCATCGGGTTCGGCCGCGCGCCCCTGCGCCGCACGAATGCGCGCGAGGATCTGGCGACGGGCAGCGGAAGTGTCCATGAACGGTCCTCGTGACGGTGGCGGGCAATACGTCGGATTATACCGACCGCCCCTGCCGCGACGCACCTTCGGCCGAACGGCCGGCGCCTACTTCGACGCGTCTTCCTCGACCGGCTGCGCGATGCCGAACACCTGCCGCAGGTACGCGAGATACGCCTTGTCGTCGCACATGCTCTTGCCCGGCGAATCGGACAGCTTCGCGACCGGCTGCCCGTTGCAGCGAACCATCTTGATCACGATCTGCAGTGGCACGTAGCCGAGATCGTTGGTGAGGTTGGTGCCGACGCCGAACGCGAGCTTGCAGCGGCCGCGGAACCGTTCGTACAGCTGCATGACCTTCGGAATGTCGAGCGCGTCCGAGAACACCAGCACCTTGGTGCGCGGGTCGCACCGGTTCGCTTCGTAGTGGCGCAGCATCCGCTCGCCCCACTCGAACGGATCGCCCGAATCGTGGCGCGCGCCGTCGAACAGCTTGCAGAAGTACATGTCGAAGTCGTTCAGGAACGCGTCCATGCCGTAGACGTCCGACAGCGCGATCCCGAGGTCGCCGCGATATTCCTTCGCCCACATCTCGAAGCCGTAGATCTGCGAATCGCGCAGCCGCGGGCCGAGCGCCTGGCACGCCTGCAGATACTCGTGCGCCATCGTGCCGAGCGGCGTGATGTCGTGCTTCATCGCGTACAGCACGTTGCTCGTGCCCGCGAACTGCGGCCCGAGCCCGTCGCGCAGCGTGAGCGCGACTTCCTCGTGCCAGACCTTCGAGAAGCGCCGGCGCGTGCCGTAATCGGCGATCTTGCAGTCGGCGAACTCGGGCTTCGCGCCGAGCAGCTTGATCTTCTCGCGCAGCCGTTCGCGGCCTTCGCGATAGTCGGGCTCGCGCTGCGTGTTGCGGAAATAGACTTCGTTGACGATCGCGAGCACCGGGATCTCGAACAGGATCGTATGCAGCCACGGCCCCTCGATCACGATGTCGATCTCGCCGTTGCCCTTCGGCGACGGCGTGACCGAGATGTACTTCTCGTTCAGGTGGAACAGCGCGAGGAAATCGACGAAGTCGCTCTTGATGAAGCGCATCCGCCGCAGGTAATCGAGTTCGACGTCGGAAAAGCGCAGCGAGCACAGGCCGCGCACCTCGTCGCGAATCTCGTCGATGTACGGCACGAGATCGACGCCGGGCGTACGGCACCGGAAGCGGTATTCGACGTTTGCAGCGGGAAAGTGATGCAGGACGACCTGCATCATCGTGAACTTGTAGAGATCCGTGTCCAGCAGCGAAGTGATGATCATGATGACGGCACCGCCAATATCATGACCGGGCCCCGGCGCACCGCGCGCCGCCCGGTCTGTCGGTCATGTTACCCGAATGCGGGCCGGACCATCGTGAAACCGCCCTCGCCGCCGGGCCGCGTCGCGCCGCCGCCGGGTGCGCGGGTATCCGCGTTGCGCACGCCATAAACTAATCACGAAACGATATAAGCCGGATAGCCGACCACGTCATGCGGGTTTTGCGCTTCAGTTACAATGCCGCTTTTGGCGCAAACGCCACCCCATATATACCGCCAAGCAGGAGCGTTTTAATGACTCACGTTGTGACCGAAGGCTGCATCAAGTGCAAATACACGGATTGCGTGGATGTGTGCCCGGTGGATTGCTTCCGTGAAGGTCCCAACTTTCTCGCCATCGATCCGGACGAGTGCATCGACTGCGCCGTGTGCGTCGCCGAATGCCCGACCAATGCGATCTATGCCGAAGAAGACGTTCCGACCGACCAGCAGCAGTTCACCGAGCTGAATGCCGAGCTGGCGAAGAATTGGCCGTCGATCACGAAGACCAAGCCGGCGCCGGCCGACGCGGACGAGTGGAAGGACGTGCAGGAGAAGCTGCACCTGCTCGAGCGCTGATCGCGCGGCGGCCGCAAAAAATTTCATGCGGCGCGGCTCCAAGGTGTTGACAGGTTAGCGAACACTCCATACAATCTCGTTTCTCTGCTGTTGCTTGTTTGTTCCCCGATAGCTCAGTCGGTAGAGCGCCGGACTGTTAATCCGTAGGTCCCTGGTTCGAGCCCAGGTCGGGGAGCCAAAAACGCAAAGGCCCGTTGAAAGTGGACGGGTTTTTTGTTGGAACACACAACACGCAGATGTACCGATTTATTCCCCGATAGCTCAGTCGGTAGAGCGCCGGACTGTTAATCCGTAGGTCCCTGGTTCGAGCCCAGGTCGGGGAGCCAAACAGCGAAAGGCCCGTCATTCGACGGGCCTTTTGTTTTTCCGGCCGCCGTTCCCTCTTCCCGCTTTTCGTGGTCCGGTCATGCGCATGCTAGAGTTTCTGTCCCGCATTCGCATCCGGTTCCGTCGATGAAGCATCGCCTCTTCCGTTTCGCCCCCGTCGCCCTCCTGTTCTCCGCCGTCGCCGCCGCACCGTTCGCGCACGCGGAGGAAGTCGGCAGCGTCAATACCCATTTCCGCGTCACGGGCTCCGATCGCGTGGTCGTCGAGGCCTATGACGATCCGGTCGTGAGTGGCGTGACCTGCTACGTGTCGCGCGCCCGCACCGGCGGGATCAAGGGCACGCTCGGCGTCGCCGAGGATCCGAGCGAAGCGTCGATCGCGTGCCGGCAGGTCGGCCCGATCAGCTTCAAGGAACCGCTCAAGCAGCAGACCGACGTGTTCAGCGAACGCATGTCGTTCATCTTCAAGACGCTGCACGTCGTGCGCGTGATCGACAAGAAGCGCAACACGATCGTCTACCTGACCTACAGCGACCGTATCGTCAGCGGCAGCCCGAAGAACGCCGTGACCGCGGTGCCGATGCCCGCCGGCACGACGATTCCGGTCAAGTAAGCCCGCTCCCGCGCCCGATCATGTCCGCCGCCCGCCTCCCCGATTCCGCACGCTACTGGCGCACGCCGCTCGTGCCGGACGCGGATCTGCTCACGGCCACCTATCGCGATCACGCGTTCGCGCCCCACTGGCACGACGCGTACACGATCCCCGTGATTCTCGAAGGCGCGGAACGCTTCACCTATCGCGGCACCGGCTACGTCGCCGAAACGGGCACCGTGCCCGTGATCAATCCCGGTGAAGTGCACACGGGCTCGCGTGCCGCCGACGAAGGCTGGTGCTATCGCGTCAGCTACATGCCGGTCGAATTCATCCACGAACTCGCGAGTACGATCGCGGGCCGCCCGCAGGATGCACCGTGGTTTGCCCCCGACGTGATCCGCGACGCCGATCTCGCGGCCCGGCTCACGCTCGCGCACCGGATGCTGGAAGCCGGCAGCGAGCGCGCGCTGTCGTCGCAGGCCGATGCGGCCGGACAGCCGGCCGGCGATCCGGCCACCGGCGCGCCGCGCATCTACGATCCGCTCGCCGCCGAAACCGCGATGCTCGACGCGCTGTCGACGCTGATCGTGCGCCACGCCGACGTACGGCCGCGACCCGCGCCGCTCGCGGCCGACGAGCCACGCGTCGACGCGATGCACGAGCGGCTCGCCGCCGACCTGATGTCCACGGTGACGCTCGACGAGGTCGCGCAGGCGGCCGGCCTGTCGCCGTTTCACGCGGCGCGCCTGTTCACGCGTACGACCGGCATGCCGCCGCATGCGTGGCGCAACCAGTTGCGGCTGCAGCGTGCGCTGGCGCCGCTGCGCGCGGGCGTGCCGGTCGCCGATGTCGCGGCGGCCAGCGGCTTCGTCGACCAGAGCCACTTCACGCGGCATTTCAAACGGATGTTCGGCGTGCCGCCCGGGCGCTGGCAGGCAAGCTGACGCGCGGCTTCCCGCCGTCGTCGGCCGCACGGCCGCCCGCGCCGGCCGGCACGCGGGCGCCGGCCCCGTTCCGACGGGCGCAAGAACATACAAGCCGGCCCGCCACCGGCCCGCTATCCTCCCGCTCATGGAGGAGCGCTTCTTGAACAAGACACCCGCATCGCCCCCGCGCCGCCCGCTCAACGAATGGCTCGACGGCGCGCGCGACACGATTCCGATGATGATCGGCGCCGCACCGTTCGGCGTGATTTTCGGCACGCTCGTCGGCGGCGGCCCGCTCGCCGCCTGGCACGGCGCGCTGATGTCGCTCGCCGTGTTCGCGGGCTCCGCGCAGTTCATCGCACTCGGCCTGATCGCCGGCAGCGCGAGTTTCGTCGTCGTGCTCGCCACGACACTGATCGTGAACCTGCGCCACCTGCTGTACAGCGCGACCCTCGCGCCCTATGTCGCGCACCTGCCGCTGCGCTGGCGCGCGACGCTCGGCGCGTTGATGACCGACGAGGTGTTCGCGGTCGCGTACGGGCACTATCGGCACTACCCGCCCGGCACGATCGGCCCCCACTACTTTTTCGGCTCCGGGCTCGCGATGTACCTGAACTGGCAGGTCTGGACGCTCGCGGGCATCGGCTTCGGCGCGGCATTCCCGGGCCTGCAGTCGCTCGGCCTCGATTTCGCGATGGCGGCGACCTTCATCGCGATCGTCGTCCCGCAGCTCGGCACGCTGCGCTATTTCGCGGCGGCCGCCACGGCCGGCACGCTCGCGTACTTCTGGCAGGGCTGGCCGTACAAGCTCGGGCTGCTCGGCGCGGTCGCCGTCGGCGTCGCGATCGGCGTCCTGCTCACGCTGCTGCACGATCGCACGCGCGCCGGCTCGCGCTCGGAGGCCGCATCGTGAGCTACGCGCTGTTGATCCTCGGCATGGCCGTCATCACGTATGCGATCCGCTCGACGTTGTTCCTGTTCGGCGAGCGGCTGACGTTCCCGCCGCTCGTGCGGACCGCGCTCGGCTTCGTGCCGGTCACCGTGCTGACCGCGATCATCGTGCCGATGACCGTTTCGCCGCACGGCGGCACGGCCGAGCTGACCTGGCGCAATCCGCAACTCGTCGGCGCGCTCGCCGCCGTGCTGGTATCGGCCACGACCCGCCGCCCGCTCGTGACGATCGCCGCCGGACTCGTGGTGTTCTTCCTGTGGCAAGGGGTCGTCCTCCCGCACTGGCTGCCCGCCTGAGCGCTCGCTCGATCGCGCCCGCTCAAGTTTCCGCCCGGTGCGCCGATATAGGAGATGAAGACCCGCCACCGGCCTCGGCGCGCACCGGTCAGTCGACGCTGCGCCCGCCCCGGTGCGCCGTGCCGGCGCCGGCCTGCGCGGGCCGCCATCGAGACGATTCATGGGCCAGATCACCCTTTCCCTCAAGGACGACACGCTCGAGTCCCTGCGCAAGGACTACGATGCGTTCGTTCGCGTGTCGCTGAAACTCGACCCGCAATTCGCGACGCCGTCGTTCGAGGATTTCCTGCGCGCCAAGCTGCTCGACAACATGGTGCCGCTGACCGAGCACGCCGTGCAGCGGATGCTGCAGGGCGGCCAGTACGCATGGGCGAAGCGCACGCTCGACAAGGAATTCCCGGACGTCGTCGCGATCCTGATGCGGCAGGCCGGCGAATTCGGCTTCGGCTTCGCGTCGCGCTCCGAGTGGACGCCCGACGAACTCGCGAAGGCCTGCCGCGACTGGGCGAAGGCGATCGTCGCCGAAGCGCAGGGCGACGAGTCGCTGATCGATCCGCTCGCGTCGCAGATCAAGGGCGCGGCGCAGGACATCCAGACGCTCGAGGAATCGATGCAGACGCCGGCGTGGCGGCTCGCGGAATCGCTGCGGCAACGGATCTACGAAGCCAAGCTCGCGTGCGAGATGAGCGTCGGCAGCACCGCGCGCGACAAGCTCGGCGAACTGCGCGGGCTGCTGCGGCTTGGGCTCGCGCACGGCTCGTTCCAGAAGCAGGAAGCCCAGCAGATCATGGAATACCTGCGGCTGCTGAAGCCGGAGATCTTCGTCGAGGAACCGTACGACGTCTTCGCGCGGCTCGCCGCGTGGCTGCGCAGCGTGTTCACACCGGCCGCCGTGCGGCCGGCCCAGGGGCAGGGACAAGGGCAAGGGCAAGGCCCGCGCCGGCCGTGACGGCTCGCCCGTCCCGCTGAACCTTTTACCTCATGAAAAAGGCCCGGCTCGCGTCAAGCGAACCGGGCCGCCGGACGATCGCCGGTCGCGACGCACCGCCCGAAGGCGAGCGTCGCGACAAGCGCCGGGCATCGCTTACTGCGTGGCGCCCTGAGCCGATGCCCCGCCCTGCGCGCCGACCGATGCGCCGCCCTCGGTCGCCTCGTCGGCCTTCGCCTTGGCCGAACCGGCATGGCTCTTGGCCGACTTCGCCGCATGCTTCGTGTGCTTCTTGGTCGAATGGACGGCCGACGACGTCGTATCCTTCGCGCCATCGGCTGCCGCGCCGACCGCATCGGTCGCAGCACCTGTCGCATTGCCCGACGCGTTCGCGCCGGCCCCGCCCTGCGCGCCTGCACCGACACCGGCCGCCGGCGTCTGCGCCTGCACGCCGGCACCGGCTGCGCCTTGCGCCGTCGTGCCCGTCTGGGCGAATGCGGCCGAAGTGGCGAACGCCGTCAGCGCGGCACCGATCAGCATCGTACGAATCTTGGACATGGCAATTCTCCTCAAGAAGTTGTCCGCCCGGGCCGCCGTTGCGGTCCGTCGCGTCCCCGCCGCAACACGCAGCAGGTACGACAGAAGACCGGCGGCCCGCGCGGCCGGTTCGCCAATCTCTCAGACTGTTACCCACCGTTTCATTTGCTGACGAATCGCTCACAGTCCTTTACATCCGCCGGCAGCCAGCCGCGCTCGCGTGCCGGCCCGCGGTGCCGTATGATGCGGGGCGTTTCCTCCCGCGCGTCGCGCACCTTCCTCGTCATGCCCAATCTGGATTTCACGCTGACCGGCGAATACGTCGAGCTGCACAACCTTCTCAAGATCACCGGCCTCGCGGACAGCGGCGGCACCGCGAAGCTGATCGTCGCGTCCGGCGCCGTGAAAGTCGACGGCGCGGTCGAGCTGCGCAAGACCTGCAAGATCCGCGCGGGCCAGGTCGTGCTGCTCGGCGACACGCGCATCGCGGTGCGCGAGGCCTAGCCCCGCCGCGTTCCCCCTGCCTGCGACATGGCCATCGATGCACGCGTTCGACACGGTACGAATAAAGCCGTAAGCTAACCGTCTCTCAAAATAAATACATATAGCGCGGGCCCGCACCCGCGCGAGCGCCCATTCCATGTCGCATTCCGGTTTCACGCGGACGGCCGCCGCGCCGCCGTCCCTGTCCAGTCATGCCGCCGATACCGCACGCCTCGCCGCGCCGCTCGCGATCGCGCAACTTTCCCAGATGGCGATGAGCGTCACCGACACGGTGCTGCTCGGCTCGCTCGGCCCCGATTCGCTCGCGGCGGGCGGGCTCGGCGCGAACTTCTTCTTCGTGATCGTGACGATCCTGCAAGGGGTGCTGTCGTCGGTCAGCGTGAGCGTCGCGCATGCGCGCGGCGCGCAGGCCGAGGACCGCGTGCCGCACATCTACTGGACGGGCTTCGCGCTGTCCGTGCTGCTCGCGATTCCGGCGATCGTCGCGCTGTCGCTCGCCGAGCCGATCCTGCTGATGTTCCACGAGCCGCCGCTGCTCGCGCATCACGTCGGCGAATACACGGGCATCCTGCGCTACGCGGCGCTCGGCAGCCTGATCGGCGTCGGGCTGATGCGCGCGTTCCTGCCGGCGATCGGCGCCGCGCGGCGGCTCTTGTGGGTGTCGATCGGCGGCGTCGGCGTCAACGGCGTGCTGAACTACGGGCTGATCCACGGCGCATTCGGGTTGCCGCGCCTCGGTTTTCTCGGTTCGGCCGTCGCGACAACGATCACGATCTGGCTCACCGCGCTCGCGCTGATCTGGCTGCTGCACGGCCGGCAGCGCTTCCGCCATTTCGTGACCGCGGCGCGCCCGAAGCTGCCCGTGATGGGCGAGCTGATCGGCATCGGCTGGCCGGTCGCGATCACGTACGGGGTCGAATCGACGCTGTTCCTCGCCACCGGCCTCACGGTCGGCGTGCTGGGCGCGACGTCGCTCGCCGCGCACCAGATCGCGCTGAACGTCGCGTCGGTATCGTTCATGGTGCCGCTCGCGATCGGCCAGGCGGCCAACGTGCGCGTCGGCTACTGGGTCGGCGCGGGCTCGCCCGTCGCCGCGCGGCACGCGGGTTTCGTCGCGCTCGCGCTCGGCGTCGGCTTCATGTCGCTGTCGGGCCTCGTGATGATCGTCGCGCCGCACACGATCGTCGGCCTGTACCTGCACCTCGACGACCCGGCCAACGCGGCCACGGTGTCGCTCGCCGCGTCACTGCTCGGCATCGCCGCGGTATTCCAGATCGTCGACGGGATGCAGACCGTCGCGTCGGGTGCGCTGCGCGGCCTGAAGGACACGCGCATCCCGATGCTCGCCGCGACCTTCGGCTACTGGGGCATCGGCTTCCCGACCGGCTACTGGTTCGCGTTCCACGCGGGCCTGGGCGCGCGCGGCCTGTGGTGGGGGCTGGCGGCCGGGCTCGCGAGCGTCGCCGCGCTGATGGCCTGGCGCTTTCACCGCAAGACCCTCTCGCTCATCGCGACGGCGCGCTAGGGCCGGTTCCCGCTCGTCGCGGGCTTGCGCCTGCCCCAGGCGCGACACGACGCAAAATCGCGGCCGGCGCTATGCTTGTCGGTTGAACACCTCGAGACGCCGCGCCAGCGGCGCGACTGCCTCACGATACGTCTGATTACGCCTGACGCCGCGCGACGACGCGCGGCCTTTCCCCTTTCCAGGAGGAGTGCATCATGAATGAAGCAGTTCGGATGGAACGCGACACGTTCGGCGAGATCGCCGTGCCGGCCGATCGGCTCTGGGGCGCGCAGACCGAGCGCTCGCTGCAGAATTTCCGGATCTCGACGGAGAAGCAGTCGCCCGAGCTGATCCACGCGCTCGCGATCGTCAAGCGCGCCGCGGCGGCCGTCAACCAGTCGCTCGGCGTGCTCGCCGACGACAAGGCGCACGCGATCATCGCAGCCGCCGACGAGATCATCGCCGGCAAGCATCCGCGCGAATTCCCGCTCGCAGTGTGGCAGACGGGCTCCGGCACGCAGACCAACATGAACCTCAACGAGGTGATCGCGAACCGTGCGAGCGAACTGATGGGCGGCGAGCGCGGCGAAGCGCGCAAGGTGCATCCGAACGACGACGTGAACCGCGGCCAGTCGTCGAACGACGTGTTCCCGACCGCGATGCACGTGGCGGCCGCGTATGCGATCGTCAATCACCTGCTGCCGGCGCTGCGCACGCTGCGCGCGACGCTCGACGCGAAGTCGAAGGCGTTCGCCGACATCGTGAAGATCGGCCGCACGCACCTGCAGGACGCCACGCCGCTCACGCTCGGCCAGGAATTCTCCGGCTATGTCGCGCAGCTCGACCAGGGCATCCGTCACGTCGAATCGGCGCTGCCGCATCTGTACGAGCTCGCGCTCGGCGGCACCGCGGTCGGCACGGGGCTGAACGCGCACCCGGAATTCGCGGTGCGCGTGGCCGACGAGATCGGCCGGCTTACGAAGCTGCCGTTCGTGACGGCGCCGAGCAAGTTCGAGGTGATGGCGGCCGCCGATGCGCTGGTCTTCGCGCACGGCGCGCTGAAGACGGTCGCAGCCAGCCTGATGAAGATCGCGAACGACGTGCGCTGGCTCGCGAGCGGGCCGCGCTGCGGGCTCGGCGAGCTGTCGATTCCGGAAAACGAGCCGGGCAGCTCGATCATGCCGGGCAAGGTGAACCCGACGCAGTCGGAAGCGGTGACGATGCTGTGCTGCCAGGTGTTCGGCAACGATGTCGCGGTCAACGTCGGCGGCGCGAGCGGCAATTTCGAGCTGAACGTGTTCCGGCCGATGATCGCGCACAACGTGCTGCAATCGGTGCGCCTGCTCGCCGACGGCGCGCAGAGCTTCAACGATCACTGCGCGGTGGGCATCGAGCCGAACCGCTCGCGGATCGACCTGTTGCTGAACGAATCACTGATGCTCGTGACGGCGCTCAATCCGCACATCGGCTACGACAAGTCCGCGCAGATCGCGAAGAAGGCGCACAAGGAAGGCACGACACTGAAGGCGGCCGCGCTCGCGCTCGGCTACCTGACCGAGGCGGAATTCGATGCCTGGGTGCGCCCCGAGCAGATGATCGGGACGCGGTAACGGCAGGACGGCGGGCGCGGCGCGACGAGCGCGGCGCCCACGGCACTCAGACGGTGCCCTTCGCGACTTCTTCCGGCTTCATCTCGACGATCTTGTCGAGCGCGGCCCGCACGTCGGCCGCATATTTCGCGAGCACGCGCTGCTCGTCGGTTTCGGGCACGAACGGCGGCACCGGCACCGGGTTGCCGTTCTCGTCGACCGCGACGAACACGACGAGGCAATCGGTCGTCTGGCGCAGCACGCCGCCCTTCGGATCGCCGGCGTGCACCGACACGTGGATGTGCATGCTGGTACGCCCCGTCGCGACGACGCGCGCCTTCAGCTCGACCAGATTGCCGACCAGGATCGGACGCTGGAAACGGATGTTGCCGACGCTGACCGTCACGCAATAGCGGCTCGACCAGACCGCCGCGCACGCATACGCGACCTCGTCGATCCACTTCATCAGCGCGCCGCCATGCACCTTGCCGCCGAAGTTCACGGACGAAGGCTCGGCGAGGAAGCGGAATACGGTTTCGGTGCGGTCGAGGGCGGCCGGCACGGGGGACGGTTGGGACATTGTTCTGGCTCCAGGCGACAGGGGCGCTGTGATCGGGCCATTATACGTTGCACTGCGGCAACGCGTCGCGGCAAGCCCCGCGTGGCGGGGCTGCGGCGGTCATGCCGACGCGCGCGGGGAGCGGCGCCGGTCAGCGGCGCACCGTGATGCCCTGGTCGATCGTCCCGTACATCTCGATACTGCCGCCGCGCTCGCCGGTCGCGCCCGCGCCGCCCTGCGCACACGCCGCGCATACGAGCGCGGCGGTCAACACACAGAAAATCGTCTTCATCGTTGCATCGCGTCACATGCGGCGGCCCGCTGCCGCCGCGTCCGGCCATTCTACGCGTGCCCTGCAACGGGCCGCAGCCCGTCCCCGCAGGGGCGTCGCGGCCGCATCCGACATTTCATCCGGAAGCGAAACATCGAATGCGCGCACCGACTACACTGCCTTCATCCCGCTCGACGAGGTACGACGATGACCGATCAAGACGACCACCATTTTCCGGGCCTGAGCCGCATCGGCGCACTGATCGCCGATCCCGGCCGCGCCGCGATGCTGTGGGTGCTGATGGACGGCAGCGCGCGGCCGGCCGGCGAACTGACGATGATCGCGGGGCTGTCGCCGTCCGCGGCCAGCGCGCACCTCGCCCGCCTGACCGAGGGCGGCCTGCTGGCGCTCGACGTGCGCGGCCGGCATCGCTACTACCGCATCGCGTCGGCCGACATCGCGGCCTCGCTCGAAGCGCTGGCGAACGTCGCCCGCGCGGCCGCGCCGCACCGTCCGGTTCCGCCGCCGTCGCGCGCGGTCCCGGCCGAACTGCGCTACGCCCGCACCTGCTACGACCACATGGCAGGCGAGCTCGCGGTGCGCATCTTCGACGGCCTCACCGCGCGCGGCTGGCTGCTCGCGAACGGCGACGCGATCGAGACCACCGAGCTCGGCACGCAGGCGCTCGGACGATGGGGCATCGACGTCGCGCAACAGCGCGCGCGCCGGCGCCGCTTCGCGTGCGGTTGCCTCGACTGGAGCGAGCGGCGCTCGCATCTCGGCGGCGCGCTCGGCGCGGCGCTGCTCGAAAGCTTCTGCGCACACGGCTGGATCGAGCGCGCTGCCCGGCCGCGCGTGCTGCGCGTCACGGCGCCCGGCCGGCAGGTTTTCGATGCGTGGCTTACGTCCGCTTGACGCCGGCATTGCAGCCGCACGACAACGGCGCGCGATGGACAGGTTTTGTTACATCGCATGCCATTCGACTTACAAAACACCGTGCCTTGAAACAGGCCAAGCGGATATTGTGAACTCGACGGCACGAATCGACGCGCCGCGATCACGACAATGACGCTCACCATGGCCACCCTGTTCACGCTCAAGCGCACCGCCCGCTACACGCTGCTCGCGTTCGTCGCGCTTGCGGCGCTGCCGCCCGCCTTCGCGCAATCGGCCGATGCGCCGCCGAATATGGCCGCGGCACGGCAACCGGGCGGCGATCCGCCCGGCCGCGTCGCGCGGCTCAATTACCTGTCGGGCGCCGTGACGACCGAACCGGCCGGCACCGATGCGTGGTCGTATGCGGCGGTGAACCGGCCGCTGACGACCGGCGACCAGCTCTGGAACGATGCCGGCGCGCGCTCGGAACTGCACATCGGCTCGACCGCGGTGCGGCTCGGCGAATCGACGAGCCTGGCGGTGCTGAATCTCGACGACACGACGACGCAGTTGAAAGTGGGCCTCGGCACCGTGTCGACGCACGTGCGCGATTTGCCGGCCGGCGGATCGTATGAAATCGACACTCCGAACCTCGCGCTCGGCATCACGGGCCCCGGCGACTATCGCGTCGATGTGGCGCCGAACGGCGCGAGCACGACGGTGACGGTGCGCAGCGGCAGCGCGACGGTCTACGGCAGCAACGGGCAGTACCCGCTGTCGCCCGGGCAGCAGGTCGTGTTCACCAGCACCGACCTGCAGGTCGCGCAACAATCGGCCGCACCGGGCCCCGATGCGCTCGACCAGTGGGCGGCCAGCCGCGACGCGGCCGAAGCGCGCTCGGTGTCGGCCCGCTACGTGTCCCGCGACATCCCCGGCTACCAGGATCTCGATGCGAACGGCACGTGGCGCGAAACGCCGAACTACGGCGCGGTCTGGGTGCCGAACGACACGCCGGCCGACTGGGCGCCGTATCACGACGGCCACTGGATCTGGCAGGCGCCGTGGGGCTGGACCTGGGTCGACGACGCGCCGTGGGGCTTCGCGCCGTATCACTACGGCCGCTGGGCGTACGTGGACGACAGCTGGGCCTGGGTGCCCGGCCCGATGGTCGTCAGCCAGCCGCCCGTCTATGCGCCGGCGCTCGTCGCCTTCGTGGGCGGCGGCGGTGGCGGCGGTTCCGACTGGAATGTGGCGCTGACGGTCGGCGGCGTCGCCGCGGCCGGCTGCGCATGGTTCGCGCTCGGCCCGGGCGAGCCGTGGCATCCGGGCTGGGGCGGCTGGAGTCCGCACTACTACGAGCGCGTCAACCGCAACATCGTGGTGAACAACGTCAACGTGAACAAGACCGTGAACGTGACGAACATCACCAATATCACCAACATCAACAAGACGTACGTGAACTTCCGCGCGCCGCACGCGATCACGGCCATACCGGCCTCCGCGTTCGTGCACGGCCAGCCGGTCGCGCACTTCTCGCAGCACGTCGATCCGCAGCAATGGCGCAACGCGCATGTCACGCCGGGCACGCCCGGCATCGCGCCGGTGCGCCAGAGCTTCACCGGCGGGTTGCGCAATGCCAGCTACCGTCCGCCGGCGGCGATCGCGCAGCACCCGTACGTCGCGACCCGTAATCCGGCCGTGCCGGCCGCATATCGCGACCAGGCCGCCGCCCACCTCGCGCAGCAAGGCGGGCGCGTACCGGGCGCCGGCGCACCGGTCGTGAAGACCAACGTGCCGGCCGACTATACGGCTCGTCCGGTCCGCGTGCCGGGCAAGCCGGGCGGCGGCGCCTGGGCGATGCACAACGTGCAGCTCGTGAATCCGCACGGCCCCGTCGTGGAGCCGACCCGCGCGCCGCGCGAAGGCCAGCCGGCCGGCGTGCAGGCCGGACGGCCGGAGGCGCCGACGCTGGGCATGCCGAATGTCGCACGGCCTGCAAACGGCGAAATCCCGAACGCATCGCGTTTCGCCAATGGCGGCACGCCGCAGGCGTCCGGCAACCCGATCCCGCATCAGGCATTCGCGACCGGCAACGGCGTCCCGCATCCGCCGGAAGCGAACAACGCTCGGTCGGGCATCGGTCAGGCGCGGGCAGCCGACGCGCCGTCATCGCCCACGTGGATGCAGCCGCACACGCCGATGGAACGTCAGCGCCCTGCTCCGCCCACTGCGCTGCACGCGGCCGGCCAGAACGCGCTGCCGCCCGTGCGCAGCGCCGCGGTGCCGCACCCGGACGGCGTGCCGGCCCCGCAGGGCATCCAGCCCGGCGGCCGCAACGAAGCGCCGCGCGCGCTGCCGCAACCGCAGCCCGACCATACCGCGCAGATTCCGCAGCCGCGTCCGCGCCCCGATTTCCCGACGCCGGCCCGGCATGCGCAGCCGCAACCGGAACGGGCCGCCCCCGCGCCGCAGCCGCGCCCGGACTTCGCTCAACCGGCGCCCCATCGCGAAGTCGCGCCGCCGCGCGTGAACGAGTACCGTCCGCCGGCGCCCGCCGTGCACGACGTGCCGCGTCCGCAGCCGCAGGCGCCGCGGATGGAGCCGCGCCCGCAACCGGCGCCCCGCATGGAGCCGCGCCCGGCGATGCCCGCTCCGCGGATGGAACCGCGGCCGCAGCCGGCGCCGCACGTCGAGGCGCCGCGCCCGAGCAACCCGCCGCCGCAAGGCGGCCACGAGGAGCGGCATCGCCAGTAAGTGCAGCAAACCTGAAACAAAAAGGCTCGACCGGTATCAGCCGGTCGAGCCTTTTTGCAGGGTGCGGATCGATGGACCCGCGCGGCCCCGGCCGCGCGATCAGACCGCCATCGGCGCGGTCAGCGGCTCATGGTGCCGATAGCCGACGAGCGAGAAATCGGACGGCTCGACCTGCTCCAGCCATTCCGGCGCATAGACGCCCGTCTTCGCGTAGTCGGGCACGCGCTCGGCAATTTCCAGCCGCGGGCTTTCGTACGGCTCGCGGGTGAGTTGCTGCTGCAGCATGTCGAGCTGGTTCTCGTAGATGTGGGCGTCGCCGATGAAATACGTGAACCAGCGCGGCGTGTAGCCCGTCAGCCGGCCGACGAGCGACAGCAGCGCGGCCCCCTCCGTCAGGTTGAACGGCGTGCCGAGGCCGACGTCGTTGCTGCGGATGTACAGGCACAGCGAGATCTCTCGCTTCGTCGCGTTCGGCAGGAACTGGTACAGCAGATGGCACGCGGGCAGCGCGATCTGGTCGAGCACGGCCGGATTCCATGCGTGAAACAGGATGCGGCGATCAGACGGGTTCTCCATGATCGTGTCCAGGCACTGGCGCAACTGATCGATCGCCTTGTACAGCAGCACCTTCGGCGCGCCGTCTTCGTCGAAACGCGTGACGATCCGGAAGCCGCGGCGGGTCGCATCGGCGATCTGCGCGTCCGCGCCGGCATCCAGCACCTTGTAGCCCGGCCACTGGCGCCATTGCACGCCGTAGACGTCGCCGAGATCGTCCACGCCCTGGCGATACGGGTTCGCGAGCCACTGTGCGTTCTCGTTCGCGTTCGCATCCCACACCTTGCAGCCAAGCGCGCGGAAATCGGCCGCGCTGCGCGACGCGCGCAGGAAGCCGACCAGTTCGCCGATCGCGGACTTGAACGCGAGCTTCTTGGTCGTCACGGCCGGGAAGCCTTGCTGCAGGTCGAAGCGCAGCATCGCGCCCGGCATGCTGATGGTGCGGATCCCCGTCCGGTTCTCCTGCCAGCTGCCGGTATCGAGAATGGTACGAACGAGATCGAGATACTGTTTCATGCGGGTTCCTTCGGCCGCGAGGGCGGCCGTACCCGCCAATTTTAACAAGCGTGACGCGGAAGCTCCGGCAACGGCGCCGAAAACCCTCCGAGCGTGTCGCCGCGATCGCGCATCCCGTGTGCGCACATCAGCCGGTAGAGCGTGACGCGCGATACGCCGAGTTCGCGCGCGGCATCCGCGAAACGGCCGCGATGGCGCAGCAGCGCCTGCTCGATCGCCTGCCGTTCGGCCGCCTCGCGCGCCTCCAGCAGCGACACCGGCGCAAGCGCCGCATAGTCGTTCAGTTCGAGATCGGCCGACGTGATCATCCGGCCTTCCGACATCACGATCGCGCGGCGCACGCGGTTGATCAGCTCGCGCACGTTGCCCGGCCACGAATAGCCGTACAGCGACGCGACCGCATCCGGGGAAAAGCCGCGCAGACGACGATGCGCATCGCCCTTGAAGCGCTCGAGCATGTGGCGCGCGAGCACCTCGATGTCCTTGCCGCGCGCGCGCAGCGGCGGCTCCTCGATCTTCAGCACGCACAACCGATGAAACAGGTCCTCGCGGAAGCGCCCTTCGCGCAGCGCCGCTTCCATGTCCACGTGCGTCGCGCAGATCACGCGCACATCGACCGGCACCGACACGTGCGCGCCGAGCCGCTCGATCTTGCCTTCCTGCAGGAAGCGCAACAGGCTCGCCTGGCTTTCGAGCGGCAGATCGCCGATCTCGTCGAGAAACAGCGTGCCGCCGTTGGCGGCCTCGACGCGACCGATCTTGCGCTGGTTCGCACCGGTGAACGCGCCGCGTTCATAGCCGAACAGTTCGGCCTGCAGCAGCGTCGACGGTATCGCGCCGCAATTGATCGCAATGAACGGCGCCTGCGCGCGCGACGAGCGCTCGTGAATCGCGACCGCCGTCAGCTCCTTGCCCGTGCCCGATTCGCCGGAGATGAATACCGGTGCGTCGGTCGCCGCGACGCGGCGGATCGTCCTGAAGAGCCCGAGCATCGCATCGCAGGTGCCGACCATCTCGCCTTCGCTGCGTCCGGCGCCGACGGGCGGCGCAACAGGATCGGTCAGGGCGACCATGCCGTGCGCATGACCGACCGTCTCGACGATCCGCGCCGTTTCGTACGGCATCGTCACGTAGTCGAAGCAATAGTCGCGAATGAGGTGGCGCAGCGTCGCGTCCTGCAACTGGCCGCGCCGCGTCGCCGCGATCCAGCCGATGTGCTGGATGCTCAGGCAGGATTCGAGTTCACGCAGATCCGACGGCTTGAAGCCCGGCGAGAAATCGAGCAGGCCGGCGGTTGCGACGCCATGCTGCACGACGCGCCGCACATCGCGCACGGTCTCGGCCAG
The DNA here is from genome assembly GCF_015712265.1 of Burkholderia sp. 9777_1386. NCBI lineage: Bacteria > Pseudomonadati > Pseudomonadota > Betaproteobacteria > Burkholderiales > Burkholderiaceae > Burkholderia > Burkholderia sp. 9777_1386. Next base: position 68,031 of record NZ_JACCQB010000010.1, read on the forward strand.
ATCGACGCGCCAGCCGCATTCGTCGAAATGGCCGCGCAACGCGTCGTTCGGTTCGCGCGAATAGTAGATCACGTGCCGCTGATCGGCTCCCATATGCTCACCCCGTTCATCAACCGTCTAACGATTGCCGCACACGTCAAGGTCACGTGCAAAAGGATCGAATCGGGTCAGCCCAAGGTGGCTCGATTCGCCATGCCGATGCGCGGCAACGACACAGCCTCGCATGATGGCGCTTATCTCGCGTCCAGTTATTTTTGATCAAGACTGCTTGGTTATAGGCACCGAATACGACAAAGCCGTTTCAGTGCCGATGGCGATGCGGCCGAATCGCTCAGGAGGTCGATGCAGATCAATCATCTGCACATAGCCCATGCGCAGGAAGGGTTTCGTCATCAACACACGCGCCGATTTTCATCCTTGAAGCGTATCGATTGAATCAGCAGTATTCCCGAGCCCCCTCGTTTCAGGCCTGAAACATTTTCAGGCGTTTTTGGCCACAATTCGCAACGCTTGAGCAGGAATCGCAATGGCGGCAATGGTCCCGGTACCGTGGCATGTATTTCGCTGAATACGGGAACGACCGGAGACAGTCGCCATGCGAAAACATCTTTTACTTTCTTTCGTGCCGATGACGCTCGTGCTCTCGGCCGCCGGCCCGCCCGCGCCGGCATGCGCGGACGAAGGCATGCGGCCGGATCGCGCCATGCTGGTTGCCGAGCCAGTGCCGAGCATGCAGCTCGGCGACGACTTCAGTATCGTGACCGTGTCGGCGCCGCAACCGCTGCCGGCCGCCCAGGCCTCCGTGACGCTGTGGGACGAGATCCCGCCGCCGCCCCAATTGCCGATGCCGCTGCCGGCGCCGCAACCATCGGACATGCGGCACGCGATGGGCGGTAACGCGCGAGGCAGTACGCATCCTTGATGCTTGCGTCGCTTCGATTCGATCAGGATTCCGTATTGAACTGACGATCCGGTCGAACGCGCAGCCCTCGATCGGAACCGGTATCGCCGATCTCGCGGCACAAAACGTTTTTTGTGCTCCGTCCCCCGGCGGGCACTCTTTTTATTCGAACGGTCGCCGCGACGCGGAGCATCACGCGTCGCGGCGCACGACACGGGAAACGCCGACGTCCCTACCGGCGTGCGGAATCCGGAGCGTGCCGCCGTTCCGGTAAAATCGGCCCATTCCGTTTTCCCTCTTCCCCGACCTTCATGACGACGTTGACCCTGATCGTCGCGCGTGCCCGCAACGGCATCATCGGCCGCGACAACCAGTTGCCCTGGAAACTTCCCGAGGATCTCGCGTTCTTCAAGCGCACGACGATGGGCGCGCCGATCGTGATGGGCCGCAAGACCCACGAGTCGATCGGGCGGCCGCTGCCGGGCCGCCGCAATATCGTCGTCACGCGCGACGCGACGCGCCGTTTCGAAGGCTGCGACACGGTCACGTCGCTGGCCGATGCGCTGGCGCTCGCCGCGCGCGACGGCGCACCCGAGGCATTCCTGATCGGCGGCGCGCAACTCTATGCGGAAGGTCTCACGCTCGCCGACAAGCTGGTCGTCACCGAGATCGATGCGGACTTCGACGGCGACGCATCGTTCCCGGCGCCCGACGCCGCGCACTGGCAGGAAATCTCGCGCGACGCACATCAGGCTGCCGCGCCGAACACGTTCGGCTATGCGTTCGTCGTCTACGCACGCAAGCGCGGCTGACGCCTGCTTCCGCACGATGAAAAAAGCCCGACCGGTTTGCGCCGGTCGGGCTTTTTCGTTTCCAGGCGGCCGGTGCCGCGTGCGGCTTACTGCCCCGCGATCGTCATCTGCTCGATCAGCACCGAGCCGGTTTCCTTCGTCCCGCGCACGATCGAATCCGCACCGATCGCGACGATATGGCGGAACATCTCCTGCAGCGTGCTGGCGACGGTGATTTCCTCGACCGGATACTGGATCACGCCGTTCTCCACCCAGAAGCCCGCCGCGCCGCGCGAATAGTCGCCCGTCACGTAGTTCACGCCCTGCCCCATCAGTTCGGTCAGCAGCAGGCCCGTGCCGAGTTTCTTCAGCATCGCGTCGAAGTCGTCGCCCGCCTGCGTGTTCGAGCTGCGCAGCGCGAGGTTGTGCGAGCCGCCCGCGTTGCCGGTGGTTTGCGTGCCGAGCTTGCGTGCCGAATAGGTCGACAGGAAATAGCCTTCGACGACGCCGTCCTTCACGACGCTGCGCGCACGCGTGCGCACGCCTTCCTCGTCGAACGGTGCGCTGCCCATCGCGCGCGGCACGTGCGGATCCTCGACGACCTGGACGTGCGGCGCGAACACCGGCTTGCCGAGGCTGTCGACGAGGAACGACGTCTTGCGATACAGCGCGCCGCCGCTCACTGCCTGCACGAAGGCGCCGAGCAGGCCGGCCGCGAGCGGCGCCTCGAACAGCACGGGCACCTTGCGCGTGTCGAGACGGCGCGCGCCCATCCGCGCGAGCGCGCGTTCGGCCGCGTAACGGCCCACCGCTTCGGGCGCGGCGAGATCGATCGCGCTGCGCTTCGACGAATACCAGTCGTCGCGCTGCATGTGGCGGCCGCTGCCCGCGATCGGTGCGCACGCGATGTAGTGGCGCGAGTACGGATAGCCGGCGAGGAAGCCGCGCGACGTCGCGAGCACGAATTGCGAATGCTGCGCCGACACGCTCGCGCCTTCCGAATTGCGGATCTGCGGGCTGACCGCGAACGCGGCGTCTTCCGCGCGGCGGGCGAGCTCGACGGCTTCGTCGGCGCTCAGCGCCCACGGGTGGTACAGATCGAGGTCGCGCGGGTCGGTTTCGAGCAGCTCGGCTTCGGCGAGACCGGCCGCTTCGTCCTCGGCCGTGAAGCGCGCGATGTTGTACGCGGCAGCGACGGTGTCCTTGATCGCGGCCGGCGAGAAGTCCGACGTGCTCGCGTTGCCGCGCTTCTTGCCGATGAACACGGTCACGCCGACCATCTTGTCGCGGTTGTGCTCGATCGTTTCGACTTCGCCGCGGCGCACCGACACCGACAGGCCGTCGCCCTCGGAGATTTCGGTCGCGGCGTCCGTCGCGCCGAGCGCCTTCGCATGGCGAAGGATGTCCGATGCGATTTCCTTGAGCTGGTCCTGCGTGTGCGGGAAATAGCGCGCTTGTACGTCGAGATTGGCTGCCATCGTCTTGGTATCCGGTGGCGGGCGGGCGCCCGCATGGTCAAAATGTTGCGTATCCCGCGATCATAGCAAGGTCCGGGGCCGGACACAGACAAGCTTGGGGTGTCCGCGCCGCGATACAATGCGGCCCATGACACGCAAAACCCGAATCCAGCCGATCGAACATGCCGTCGATGACGACGACAATGGCTACGATCGCCCCAGCAAATCCCAGTTGAAGCGCGAAATGCACGCGCTGCAGGAACTCGGCCAGGCGCTCGTCGACCTGCCGAAGGACGCGCTCAAGCGCATGCCGATGCCCGAAGATCTCGCCGACGCCGTGCGCGAGGCGCGCCGGATCACCGATCACGAGGGCAAGCGCCGCCAGCTCCAGTACGTCGGCCGCGTGATGCGCTCGCTGACCGACGACGAAACGGCCGCGCTGCGTACCGCGCTCGACGCGCAACGCGGCGTGAACAAGGCCGCGACAGCCCGCCTGCACTGGATCGAGCGCACGCGCGAGCAGCTGCTCGCGAGCGACGACGCACTGACCGAATTCCTGCGCCAGCACCCCGACGCCGACATCCAGGAAGGCCGCACGCTGATCCGCAACGCGCGCAAGGAAGCGCAGCAAGGCAAGCCGCCGCGCTATTTCCGCGAGCTGTTCCAGTGGATCAAGGCCGCGGGCGGCGCATCCGACAGCGACGACGAAGCGGCCGGCGACGCCGGAGACGACCATGACGACGAAGCGTAACCACCCGGACGAACTCGTGGTCGGCCTCGTGTCGATCAGCGACCGCGCGAGTACGGGCGTCTACGAAGACAAGGGCATTCCGGCGCTGCAGGAATGGCTCGCCGGCGCGCTGGTTTCGCCGTGGCGCGCCGAAACGCGCCTGATCCAGGACGATGCGCCGACGATCTCGGCCACGCTGACCGAGCTCGTCGACGTCGCCGGCTGCGACCTCGTGCTGACGACGGGTGGCACCGGCCCCGCGCGCCGCGACGTGACGCCGGAAGCCACGCTGGCCGTGGCGACGAAGGAAATGCCGGGATTCGGCGAGCAGATGCGGCAGATCAGCCTGAATTTCGTGCCGACCGCGATCCTGTCGCGGCAGGTCGCGGTGATCCGAGAAACGGCCGACCATGCGGCGCTGATCATCAACCTGCCCGGCCAGCCCAAGTCGATCCGGGAAACGCTGGAAGGGCTGCGCGATGCCGACGGCAAGCCGACCGTGCCCGGCATCTTCGCCGCGGTGCCCTACTGCATCGACCTGATCGGCGGCCCGTATGTCGAGACCGACGCCGCGGTGGTCGCGGCGTTCCGGCCGAAAAGCGCGCGGCGCTGAGCGTTTGCCGGGCGCTGCGCGCGTGCCGGCCCGCTCACGCGGCCGGCGCGGATTCCCCTGCCGACGCCGACGCGGCCGGAATCAGGAAATGCTCGCGGTAATACTTCAGCTCGTCGATCGATTCGTGGATGTCCGCGAGCGCAGTGTGCATCGCCCGCTTCTGGAAACCCTTGTAGATGGCCGGCTGCCAGCGGCGGCACAGCTCCTTGAGCGTGCTGACGTCGAGGTTGCGGTAGTGGAAGAATCGCTCGAATTCCGGCATCCAGCGCGCCATGAAGCGGCGGTCCTGGCAAATCGAGTTGCCGCACATCGGCGACTTGCCGGGCGACACGTACTGCGCGAGGAACGCCTGCAGTTGCGCGGCGGCGTCCGCCTCGGTCACGGTCGATGCGCGCACGCGGTCGATCAGGCCGGAACGGCCGTGCGTCGACTTGTTCCAGTCGTCCATCTTCGCGAGCGTCTCGTCGCTCTGGTGGATCGCGAACACCGGGCCCTCGACGGCAATGTCGAGCGTGGAGTTGGTCACGACGACCGCGATCTCGATGATGCGGTCGTTATCCGGGTCGAGGCCCGTCATCTCCATGTCGAGCCAGACGAGGTTCAACTCGTTGCGCACGAGCGCGGGCTGGCTGGCGGAAGCGGCGGTATCGGTCATGATTCATCCTGGAAAATGGCGGACCGGGCGCGCCGATGCAGCGCCGCCCGGGCGGCCGGCATCGCATCAGCGGGGCCGGTCCGCAAGAACATATAATTCTCGCATAGAACCCTTTGGCGCCTTCGATGTCACCCTTTTCGTTCACCCTGCTGTTCGCGCTCGCCGTACTCGCGATGGTCGTCACCAAACTGTGGCTCGCATCGCGGCAGATCCGCTTCGTCGCCGCGCACCGTAACGGCGTACCCGCGCAGTTCAGCGCCACCATCCCGCTGACCGCCCACCAGCGCGCGGCCGACTACACGGTCGAGCGCACCCGGCTGACGATGCTCGAGATCGTCGTCAGCGCGGCCGTGCTGGTCGGCCTCACGCTGCTCGGCGGCGTCGGCGCGCTCGACACGCTGCTGACCGGCTGGCTCGGCCGCGGCTACGGGCAGCAGGTCGCGCTGGTCGCCGCGGTGCTCGTGATCACGGGCGTGATCGACGTGCCGTTCGAGTATTACCGCCAGTTCGGGATCGAGCAGCGCTTCGGCTTCAACCGGATGACGAAGCGGCTGTTCTTCACCGACATGCTGAAGAATTCGCTGCTCGGCGCCGCGCTCGGCCTGCCGCTGCTGTTCGTCGTGCTGTGGCTGATGAACCAGGCCGGCAGCCTGTGGTGGCTGTGGACCTGGATCGTGTGGGTCGCGTTCCAGATGCTCGTGCTGCTGATCTACCCGACCTTCATCGCGCCGCTCTTCAACAAGTTCGAGCCGCTGAAGGACGACGCGCTGCGCGCGCGCATCGAGTCGCTGATGAAGCGCTGCGGCTTCGCGGCCAAGGGGCTGTTCGTGATGGACGGCAGCCGCCGCTCCGCGCACGGCAACGCGTACTTCACGGGCTTCGGCGCATCGAAACGGATCGTGTTCTTCGACACGCTGCTCGCGCGCCTGTCCGGCCAGGAGATCGAGGCCGTACTCGCGCACGAACTCGGCCACTTCAAGCGCCGCCACGTGATGAAGCGCATGCTCGTGTCGTTCGTGCTGAGCCTCGTGCTGCTGGCGCTGCTCGGCTGGCTCGCGCAGCGCACGTGGTTCTATACGGGGCTCGGCGTCACGCCGTCGCTCGACACCAGCAACGCGGGCGCCGCGCTCGTCCTGTTCTTCCTCGCGATTCCCGTGTTCCTGTTCTTCGCGACGCCGTTCAGCAGCCTCACGTCGCGCAAGCACGAATTCGAGGCCGACGCGTTCGCGGCCAGCCAGACCGACGCGCAGGATCTCGTCAGCGCGCTCGTGAAACTCTACGAGGACAACGCGTCGACGCTGACGCCCGACCCCGTCTACACGGCCTTCTACTACTCGCATCCGCCGGCCTCGCAGCGGATCGACCGCCTGCTGCAGCACGCATGAGCCGGCCGACCTCCCGCAAGCCGGCCCCGCGCGCGTCGAGCGCGCAACGGGCCGAAGGCCGCGTGATTGCGGCGCACGGCCGCCACTACATCGTCGCCCCCGACGACGGCGGCCCGATGCTGCAATGCTTCCCGCGCGGCAAGAAGAGCGACATCGCGGTCGGCGACCGCGTCGCGTACGAACTCGCGTCGGCCGACCAGGGCGTGATCGTGGAAATCGGCGAACGGCGCAACCTGCTGTACCGCTCCGACCAGTTCAAATCGAAGCTGTTCGCCGCGAACCTCGACCAGTTGCTGATCGTGCTCGCGACCGAGCCCTATTTCAGCGAGGATCTGCTCGGCCGCGCGCTGATCGCCGCCGAAGCGAACGAGCTGAAGCCGCTCGTCGTGCTGAACAAGATCGACGTCGAGGCCGCGCTGCCGGTCGCGCGCGAACGCCTCGCCCCGTACCGCGCGCTCGGCTACGACGTGCTCGAGCTGTCGGTGAAAGGCGCGCCGGACGATGCGCGCGCGCAGCTGATGCCGCACCTCGCCGGGCATTCGACGATCCTGCTCGGCCAGTCCGGGATGGGCAAGTCGACGCTCGTGAACCTGCTCGTGCCCGACGCCGAAGCCGCAACCCGCGAGATTTCGGCCGCGCTCAACAGCGGTCGTCACACGACGACGTTCACGCGCCTGTACCCGCTGGAAGGCGGCGGTGCGCTGATCGATTCGCCGGGCTTCCAGGAATTCGGCCTCTACCACCTGACCGAAGGCCGCCTCGAGCGCGCGTTTCCGGAATTCCGGCCGCTGCTCGCGGACTGCCGTTTCTATAATTGTCATCATCTGCACGAGCCCGGCTGCGCGATCCTCGAAGCGGTCGCCGACGGCCGTATCGCGCCGTCGCGGCACGCGCTGTACGCGCAGCTCGTGCACGAGGCGAGCCAGATCGTCCGCTGACCGCGCGACGTGCACGACGGCCGGCCGGCGCCAGCCGGGCCGGCTTTCATCGACAGGAGCCGCGATGCGTTTCAAGGCACCCGACCTCGCGACCGCGCAGCATTGGGCCAACGTGCTCCAGGTAGCCGGCATCGGTTGCGAACTGCACAACTGCTACGCGACCGGCGCGCTCGGCGGCCTGCCGGCCGATGCGTGCACACCCGAGCTGTGGCTCGACGACGAACGTGACGACGCGCTCGCCCGCCGGCTCCTCGACGCCGCGTCGCACGGCCCGTCGGCGGGCGCGGCGCCCTGGCGCTGCCGGCAGTGCGGCGAAGCGCTCGAAGCGCAATTCACCGCGTGCTGGCAATGCGGCGCCGTGCGTGACCCGCTCGATGACTGAATGCACCGCGCTGACACACAGCGAAAAGGCCGGCATCGAGCCGGCCTTTTCATTTCATCGCGCGTCAGGCTGCCCCGTCACGACACCCAGACGGCAAGCGTCAGCATCAGCAGCAGGATCATCCACAGAATCACCGCGCGCCATACGAGGCCGACCGCCGACTGCAGCGTGCGCGGCGTGCAATCGTCACCAACCGTCAACGGGCCGCTGTCGCCGACTGCTAGCGCATCGAGGCTCGACGGTTCCGCGAGCGGCCCTGCGAGACGCGCGCCGAGCGCCCCGCTGCCGGCGGCCAGCAGTACGCCGTCGTTCGGGTCGGGCCACTGGCGCGTGTGATTGCGCCACGCGTAAATCGCATCCTCGAAATTGCCGACGATCGCGAAACCGAGCGCCGTCAGTCGGGACGGAATCCAGTCGATCACGAAGAACGCACGCTGCGCGAACGTCGAGAACGCGGCCGTACGGTCGTCGCCCGGCGTCGCCCAGCTGCGCGCGAGATATTCGGAAATCCGGTACAGCACGGCGCCGGCCGGGCCGATCGGCAGCACGTACCAGAAGAACACGCCGAACACGTGGCGATGCGACGCGACGACCGCATGGATCAGCGTATGGCGGACGATTTCACCCACCGGCATGTCGACCGTGTCGATGCCCGTCCATTCATGGAGGATTTCACGCGCGCGCGGCACGTCGTCGTTGTTGAGCGCGAGGTGGATGTCGGTGAAGTAGTGGCTGAACTGGCGGAAGCCGAGCGTGAAATACACGACGGCGACGTTCCACAGGAACGCGAGCACGAAGCTCACCTTGTACAGCAGGAAATAGATCAGCGCGACGATCAGCACCCACGGCAGCACGACCGCGAGCCATGCGAGGATCCCGTGCTTCTGCTTGCCGGCGTCGAGGCCATGCGCGACGGTTTCCGCATGAAACTGGAACAGCGCGAATACCGGATTGCTCGGCGACAACGCGCGGACCTGTTCGATGATGAGAGCGAGGAGAACCGAAAAGAAAGTCATGCGTGGCGCCGTCTTCGGAGTTATGTCATTTTTTGCATAACGATAGCACAGCGTCAGCCGCGCATGGCTGCCGGCGCGGTCGCCCGGCAGCCGGTCGCGCGCGCCAGTCGGCGCGCCCGCCTAGCCGGCGGCCAAGAAGCGATACAGATTGCGAAACATGCCGGCAGTTGCGCCCCAGATGAAGTAATGCCCGCCCGGTTCGCCATTCGGATAGGGCATGGCAAAAAAACGACGCTCGCCGCCTTCCCACCGGAACACGCGGACCTGATGGTTCGCGGGATTCATCACGAACGCGAGCGGCACTTCGAAAATCTCGGCGACTTCGAACGTATCGGCCTGCACGGTAAACGGCGGATGCACGAGGCCGACGACCGGCGTCACGCAGAAGCCCGTGCCGGTCAGGTAGTCGGGCAGCGCGCCGAGAATCTCGACGCGTTCGGCGGCCAGCCCGATCTCTTCCTTCGCCTCGCGCAACGCGGTGGCGGTCGCATCGCGGTCGAACGGCTCGCGACGGCCGCCGGGAAAGCTGATCTGTCCGGCGTGGTCGTTCAGGTGATCGGCGCGCTGCGTCAGCAGCACGGTGAGGCCTGACTCGCGGACGACGAGCGGCACGAGGACGGCCGCGCTACGCGGATCGACGCCCTCCTGCAGCCTCGCCTCGCCGGGCTCGACGCTCCATTCGAGCGTGCGCGCGAAACGTTCGCGCAGGCCGGACGGCGTCATCAGCCGGGAGTCGATGACGGGCAGGCCGGCGCCGGTGCCTTCGACCGGCAAGACTTCGGGATCGATGATGGGGCGGCGATTCAATGGGGCTCTCGGGTTCGTGTCGTATCGAGCATATTGTCGCGCCAGAATGAAAAAAGCACCCGGTTGGGTGCTTTTTCCTTACAGCTCTTACTCTTGGGAAGCTGCTGCGGCGCGATCCTTCGACACCAGCTTTTCCTTGATACGAGCCGACTTGCCCGAACGCTCGCGCAGGTAGTACAGCTTCGCACGACGCACATCACCGCGACGCTTCACGACGATGCTTGCCAGCAGCGGCGAGTACGTCTGGAACGTACGCTCGACGCCTTCGCCCGACGAGATCTTGCGAACGATGAAGTTCGAGTTCAGACCACGATTGCGAATCGCGATCACGACGCCTTCGTAAGCCTGAACGCGCTTGCGGTTACCTTCAACCACGTTCACGTTCACGATCACCGTGTCGCCCGGGGCGAAATCGGGGATCGTCTTGCCGGCGAGCGCGCGCTCGATTTCTTCCTGCTCAAGTTTTGCGATCAGATTCATTACTGACTCCTTATGCCATCGTGTCGGCGTTGGCACCCGCCTGCTTCCAGGCCTGGCCCCGATAGAGGATGGATTCACATCAGGCACCGTACACGCATGTACGGCACCGCCAATTCCCGCTCGCGCAGCCGCCTCAGGAGGCGTCCTTCGCTTCGCGTGCGAGGTTCGCAAGCCACGCCTCGTCGGCCCGGCTCAACAACTTTTCGCGGCGCGCCCGGACGATCAGGTCCGGCCGCTTCCGCAACGTATTCCTCAATGCTTCCTGACGCCGCCACTTCTCGATCTCGGCATGATGCCCGCCGAGCAACACGTCCGGCACGCGCACGCCGTCGTATTCCTCGGGACGCGTGTAGTGCGGACAATCGAGCAGACCATCGGCGAAGCTGTCCTGCACGGCCGACAGCGAATCGTTCAGCACACCGGGCAGCAACCGCACGACTGCATCCATCATCGCCATCGCCGGCAGCTCGCCGCCCGACAGCACGAAATCGCCGAGGCTGATTTCCTCGTCGACGCAACGGTCGAGCAGGCGCTGATCGATCGCTTCGTAACGACCGCACAGCACGACGACGCCGGGTTCCTGCGCCATCCGCACCGCGCGATCATGCGTGAGCGGCGCGCCTTGCGGCGACATCATCACGACGCGCGTGCTCGCGATGCCCTGCTCCGCCTGTGCCGCTTTCGCGGCATCGATCGCGGCTTCGAGCGGCCTCGCCAGCATCACCATGCCCGGACCGCCGCCGTACGGACGATCGTCGACCGTGCGGTAGTTGTCCGTCGTGAAATCACGCGGGTTCCAGGTGCGCAGCCCGAAGCGCCCCTGCTTGACGGCCCGGCTGGTGATTCCCCAGTCGGTCAGTGCGCGGAACATCTCGGGAAAGAGCGTGATGACGTCGAACTGCACCGCGCTCTCGGTAACCTGGTTCATTTCAGTAATCGGCTTCCCAGTCGACGACGATGCGACGCGCCGCCTGATCCACCGTTTTGACGTAGACGCCGACGAACGGAATCAACCGCTCGTCGGTGGTCGGCCGACCGTCTTTGCCGGTCGCCGGATACTCGACACGCATGATCGAATGCACGCCGTTGTCGATCATCCCGCCCACCTTCCCGAGCGCCACCGATTGCTCGTTGACGACCTCGAGACCGATCAGGTCGACCCAATAGAATTCGTCCGCGGCCAGTGCCGGGAAATCTTCCCGGCGCACGAACACGCGAAAGCCGCGCATGGACAGCGCAGCATCGCGGTCGCTGACGCCCGCGGGTTGCGCAACGACAGTATCGCTGTGCGTCTTCGACTGCATGATGCGGACGGAAAGCCGCTCCGCACCGCGTTCCAGCCACCAGCGACGCGCATTGAGCAGCGCGTCGCCACCGCGACCGGCATCGGCATGCGCCGCCACCTTGACCCAGCCTTTCAGGCCGTAGGCGTCGACCACCGCCCCGACCTCGACGGCATCGTCGGGCCAGGTTTGCGTCGCGTCGAGGCCGCCTGGTTCGGCAGCCTGACCGGCGTTCGCGACCATGTCGCGCTCGACCGGTTTGCGGACGAATGCGCCGAATGACGCCCGCCCGCGCCTTGCATTACCGGAATCGTGACCCGCCATCAATGCACCTCATAGCCGGCACGACCGGCACACCGTGCCATGTTAGGCAGCCGGTTGCGCCTTTTGCGCTTCCTTCACGAGACGCTGGACGGTCGGCGACAGTTGCGCGCCAACGCCTTGCCAGTACGTCAGGCGATCCTGAGCGATACGCAGCGATTCGCCCTTCGTGGCGACCGGGTTGTAGAAGCCGACGCGCTCGATGAAGCGGCCGTCACGACGGTTGCGCGAATCGGTAGCAACGATGTTGTAGAACGGGCGCTTCTTCGAGCCGCCACGAGCCAGACGGATGATAACCATATGATGTCCTTCGGGAAAACCGGGTTCGAAACTACTGAAACACACGATTATAGCCGGAAACCAGAGGTACAACAAACACTTACGCGTAAAAATCCGCGGACGGCCCGTCCGCCGGGCCTACAATCGTCGTGTCCAGGACGCTCCCGACCGTCATGTTGCTCCTTCGCGCCGCCCTCGTGCGCCGCGCACGGCGCCCATTCGCGGCGCTGCTTGCCGGCCTTGCCTGCTCCATGTCCGCGCCGGCGTTTACCGCGCCGCTGCCGGTGAACGAACTCGTCGTGCCGCCCGGCTTCCACGTGGACGTGCTGACCGACGCCGTACCGGCCGCGCGCGAAATGGCGTGGTCGCCGCGCGGCATCCTGTATGTCGGCACACGAGACGGCCGCGTCCACGCGTTCGTCATGCACGAGGGCCGGATCAGCGCGCGCTACGTCGTCGCGTCCGGGCTCGACATGCCCGTCGGCGTCGCCTACCGCGACGGCGCTCTCTATATATCCGCCGTGTCGCGCATCGTGCGCATCGACCATATCGACGACCGGCTCGCCAGACCGCCCGCCCCTGTCGTGGTGACCGACGCGCTGCCGACCGACCACCATCACGGCTGGAAATTCATCGCGTTCGGCCCCGACGGCAAGCTGTACGTGCCGACCGGCGCACCGTGCAACGCCTGCCTCGCCGATCGCAACCGCTACGCGATCATCGCGCGAATGAACGCCGACGGCAGCGGACGCGAAGTGGTCGCCCGCGGCATACGCAATACGGTCGGCTTTGCATGGCACCCCGATTCGGGCGAGCTGTGGTTCACCGACAACGGGCGCGACATGATGGGCGACGACGTACCCGACGACAAGCTGAACCGCGCGCCCCGCGCCGGCCTCGACTTCGGCTTTCCCTACTGCCACGGCGGCGATACGCCCGACCCCGAATTCGGCAGCGCCGAGGTTTGCCGCCGTTACGTGCCGCCCGTCCTGAAACTCGGCGCGCACGTCGCGGCGCTCGGGATGCGCTTCTATACCGGGCCGATGTTTCCGGCGTCGTATCGCAATAATGTCTTCATTGCCGAACACGGCTCGTGGAACCGCAGCACGAAGGTCGGCTACCGCGTGATGCGCGTGGTCGTCTCGGCGGACGGCAGCCATGCACGCCAGACGCCGTTCGTTACCGGCTGGCTGCGACCCGACGGCACGGTATGGGGACGCCCGGCCGATGTACTGCCGCTGCCGGACGGCTCGCTGCTCGTCAGCGACGATTACGCAGGCGCGATCTATCGCGTGACCTATGCGGCACCTTGACGCGGGCGAGGGGTGACCGGGCCCGACCGGGCATCGTAGAATGCGTGCCGGGCCGCGCGCCCGCGCCGGCCTGCCGGCCCCGCCCATGCCAACGACAAGACGCCGCCATCCATGTCCAGCAGCACCGCATCGCCCCGCCGCTTCCGCTCCAAGACGCTCACCGCCGCCCTCGCGTTCCTGCTCGGATCGCTCGGCGCGCACCGCTTCTATCTGTACGGCTTTCGCGACGTGTACGGCTGGGCCCACCTGCTCGCGACGATCGTCGGCATCCCGGGCTTCCTCCTGCTCGCGGCTACCCAGCGCAGCGCCGGCCTCGGCTGGTGGCTCGCGGTCCCCGGCGCAATCTCGCTGCTGGCGGCGTTCCTCGCCGCACTCGTCTACGGGCTGCGTCCCGACGAAAAATGGGATGCGCAATTCAACGCGGACACCGGCAAGCACAGCAAGTCGGGCTGGACCGTGATCTTCGTCGTGATCTTCTCGCTGCTGATCGGCGCGTTCCTGTTGATGACCGCGCTCGCGCTGTCGTTCCAGACTTACTTCGAATCGCAGGTCGAAGCAGCCAAGCAGATTTCGCAGTAAGCACCACCGATACGGTCGATACGGCACACCGGCAACCGTATCGCTCGTCCATCAGAACAGGTTCAACTGCATGTCGTCGCGCGGCTTCGCGCCGGCTGAGCGAACCGCAACACGCGGCGCCGGCACCGCAGCGGCCGGCGCACCGCTGAACCGCGACAGATCGAGAATGCCGTTCGTGCGCTCGTTCAACCCGAGCCGCTTGACCGCCTGACGGAAGCGCTGCCGCAACAGGTCGGCCCAGATCCCCTCGCCCTTCATCCGTTTCGAGAAATCCGAGTCGTAATCCTTGCCGCCGCGCATGTCGCGCACGCGGTTCATCACGCGCTCCGCACGATCGGGAAAATGCGCGGCAAGCCAGCTCTTGAACAGCGGCGCGACCTCCCACGGCAACCTCAGGATGATGTAGCTCGCATGCGTCGCACCGGCTTCCGCGCACGCCTCCAGCACGCGCTCCATGTCCGGCTCGGTCACGAACGGAATCACCGGCGCGATGCTCACGCCGACCGGCACGCCCGCATCGCGCAGCGCGCGGATCGTGCGCAACCGCCGCGCCGGCGTGGCCGCGCGCGGCTCGAGCGTGCGCGCGAGTTCGGCATCGAGCGTCGTGATCGTGACCGCCGCCATCACCTGCCCGCGTTCGGCCATCGGCGCGAGCAGGTCGAGATCGCGCTCGATCAGCGACGATTTCGTGATCGCCGCGAACGGCAGCCCGCGATCGTGCATCACCTGGATCACGCTGCGCGTGATGCGCAGGTCGCGCTCGACCGGCTGGTATGCGTCGGTGTTGACGCCGAGCGCGATCGGCTCCGGCACGTAGCGCTTGCGGGAAATCTCGCGTTCGAGCAGCTCGGCCGCGTTCACCTTCGCGTAGATGCGGCTTTCGAAATCGAGCCCCGGCGACAGCCCGAGATAGCTGTGCGTCGGCCGCGCGAAACAGTAGATACAACCGTGCTCGCAACCGCGATACGGATTGAGCGACACGCTGAACGGAATATCGGGCGACTGGTTGTGCGTCAGGATGCTCTTCGCCCGCTCCTCGAATACCTGCGTGCGCAGCGGCGCGGGGAAATCGGCATCGTCGGACTCGTGCGTCCAGCCGTCGTCCACCGCTTCGCGCTGCGCGAGTTCATACCGCCCCTGCAGGTTGTCGACCGCACCGCGCCCCTTGCGGGGCACGGGCGGCGCTATCGGAAATTCGTTGTCGGACCGATCGTCCATGTGCCCACCCATTCGCCTGCGCCCAATACTGTACATTTATACAGTATTGGGCGCAGCATGCCAAGGGCGAGATAAAGGGCCCGACAACGGGCCGCCGGCACGTCATTCGCCGACGGCGATCGTCAGCGTTTCCTTGATTTCTTCCATCACGACGTAGCTCTTCGACTGCACGGCGCCGGGCAACTGCAGCAGGATGTCGCCGAGCAGCTTGCGGTAGTCGGCCATCTCGCCGATCCGCGCCTTGATCAGATAGTCGAAATCGCCGGAGACGAGATGGCATTCGAGCACCTCGTCGATCTTCATCACTTCCCGGCGGAATTGCTCGAACATGTTGCCGCCCTTGTGGCCGAGCGTGATCTCGACGAACACCAGCAGCGCGGCGCCCAGCTGGCCCGGGTCGACCCGCGCGTGATAACCGGTGATCACGCCGTCGCGCTCCATGCGTCGCACACGCTCGATACACGGCGTGACGGTCAGGCCGACCTGTTCCGCAAGGTCTTTCATCGCCATCCGGCCGTCGTCCTGGAGCAGTTTCAGGATGCGTCGGTCGAGCTTGTCGAGCGAGCGTACGGGCTGACGTTGCGTTCTCATTTGTTTATGCTGAAAACCGAAAAAATACGATAACAAAAACTGCACATTCGACAATACCATAGCTCAAAAAACTAGATCAGCTAGAGGTTACACGGAGCCGCAGGGTGCGCCCGGCCTCAATCTGGTCCCTTCCATCTGGAGCAGCTATGCGAGTCGTCATTCTGGGCAGCGGTGTGGTGGGCGTGGCAAGCGCGTATTACCTCGCGCGCGCCGGCCATGAAGTCACGGTGATCGACCGGGAAGCCGGCCCGGCGCTGGAGACGAGCTTCGCGAACGCAGGCCAGATCTCGCCCGGCTATGCCGCGCCGTGGGCCGCGCCCGGCGTGCCGCTGAAGGCGGTCAAGTGGATGTTTGAAAAGCACGCGCCGCTCGCGATCCGCCTCGACGGCACGCGCTTCCAGCTCCAGTGGATGTATCAGATGCTGCGCAACTGCACGGCCGAGCGCTATGCCGTCAACAAGGGCCGCATGGTCCGTCTCGCCGAATACAGCCGCGACTGCCTGCAGGCGCTGCGTGCCGATACCGGTATCCAGTACGAAGGCCGCACGGGCGGCACGCTGCAACTGTTCCGCACGCAGCAGCAGCTCGACGGCGCGGCGAAGGACATCGCCGTGCTGCAGGAAGCGAACGTGCCGTTCGAACTGCTGTCGCCGGCCGAACTGAAAAAGGCCGAACCGGCGCTCGCCGCCGTCTCGCACAAGCTGACGGGCGGCCTGCGCCTGCCGGGCGACGAAACGGGCGATTGCCAGCTGTTCACGACGCGCCTCGCCGCGCTCGCCGAATCGCTTGGCGTCAAGTTCCGCTACAACACGCCGATCGATGCGCTCGCGATCGCGGGCGGCAAGATCGCCGGCGTGCAGTGCGGCAGCGAGACGGTACGCGCGGACGCGTACGTCGTCGCGCTCGGCTCGTACTCGACGAGCTTCATCTCGAACCTGATGAAGATTCCGGTCTATCCGCTCAAGGGTTATTCGATCACCGCGCCGATCGTCAACGAAGCCGCCGCGCCCGTGTCGACCGTGCTCGACGAGACCTACAAGATCGCGATCACGCGCTTCGACCAGCGCATCCGCGTCGGCGGCATGGCGGAAATCGTCGGCTTCGACAAGAAGCTGCGCGCGGCACGCCGCGAAACGCTGGAGATGTGCGTGAACGACCTGTTCCCGGGCGGCGGCGACACGTCGAAGGCGACGTTCTGGACGGGCCTGCGCCCGATGACGCCGGACGGCACGCCGATCGTCGGCCGCACGCCGGTGTCGAACCTGTTCCTGAACACCGGCCACGGCACGCTCGGCTGGACGATGTCGTGCGGCTCGGGCCAACTGCTCGCGGACCTGATCTCGGGCAAGATGCCCGCGATCCAGGCCGACGACCTGTCGGTGCATCGTTACCTGAAGGACGTGCCCGGCCAGACGCGCCCGGCATACGCGTAAGTCGGAACGGCCCGCGGCGATGCGGGCCCGTTGCATCAGCGAGAAAGGCGCCCGAGGGCGCCTTTCTCTTTTGGGCGACTGCGAGCGTGCGAGCGCCGCTCGGCACGAGACGATCGCGGATCGTCCAGGCGCACGCCGCTCGCGCCTCTTCCGCGATGACACAACAAAAAGGGGCGCTCGTCGCGCCCCTCTTCTCGTGTGCTTACCGCTGAAGCATCACACCGCGTCAGCCGAGCTCGGTCACGAGTTCCGGCACGAGCGCGAACAGATCGCCGACGAGGCCGTAATCGGCCACGCTGAAGATCGGTGCTTCGGGATCCTTGTTGATCGCGACGATCACCTTCGAATCCTTCATGCCGGCCAGGTGCTGGATCGCACCCGAAATGCCGACCGCGATGTACAGCTGCGGCGCGACGATCTTGCCGGTCTGGCCGACCTGGTAGTCGTTCGGCACGTAGCCGGCGTCGACTGCCGCGCGCGATGCGCCGAGCGCTGCCGACAGCTTGTCGGCCAGCGGCTCCAGCACCTTCGTGTAGTTCTCGCCGCTGCCCAGACCGCGGCCGCCCGACACGATGATGCTCGCCGACGTCAGTTCCGGACGGTCCAGCTTCGTCACTTCGCGGCTCACGAACTGCGACTTGCCGGCGTCGGCCGCCGCTTCGATCTTGTCGACCGCCGCGCTGCCGCCTTCCGCCGCCACCGGATCGAAGCCCGTTGCACGCACCGTGATGACCTTGATCGGGTCGCTCGACTGCACCGTCGCGATCGCGTTACCCGCGTAGATCGGGCGCTCGAACGTGTCGGCCGAATCGACTGCCGTGATGTCCGAGATCTGCGCGACGTCCAGCTTCGCCGCGATACGCGGCGCGATGTTCTTGCCGTAGGCCGTCGCCGGCGCGAGGATGTGCGAGTAGTCCTTCGCGATGTTCAGCGCGGTCGCCTCGACGTTTTCCGCCAGGCCTTCGGCCAGTTGCGGCGCGTCGGCCAGCAGCACCTTCGACACGCCTGCGATCTTCGCTGCAGCGTCTGCCGCCGCTTGCGCGTTGTGGCCCGCGACCAGCACGTGGATGTCACCACCGATCTTCGCTGCCGCCGCCACCGTGTTCAGCGTCGCGGCCTTGATCGACGCGTTGTCGTGTTCTGCAATCACCAGAATCGTCATTTCTTTCCGCTCCCTCTTACAGCACCTTGGCTTCGGTCTTCAGCTTCTCGACCAGCGTCTTCACGTCCGGCACCTTCACGCCGGCTGCGCGCTTCGGCGGCTCGACCACCTTCAGCGTCTTCAGACGCGGCGCGACGTCCACACCGAGGTCTTCCGGCTTCACGGTTTCCAGCGGCTTCTTCTTCGCCTTCATGATGTTCGGCAGCGTCACGTAGCGCGGCTCGTTCAGGCGCAGGTCGGTCGTGACGACCGCCGGCAGCGTCAGCGACAGCGTTTCCGCGCCGCCGTCGACTTCGCGCGCCACCGTCGCCTTGCCGTCGGCCACCGTCACCTTCGACGCGAACGTCGCTTGCGGCAGGCCTGCCAGCGCGGCGAGCATCTGGCCCGTCTGGTTCGAATCGTCGTCGATCGCCTGCTTGCCGAGGATCACGAGCTGCGGCTGTTCCTTGTCGACCAGCGCCTTCAGGATCTTCGCGACGGCCAGCGGCTCGACGCTGTCGTTCGACTCGACGAGGATCGCGCGATCCGCGCCGATCGCCAGCGCCGTGCGCAGCGTTTCCTGCGCTTGCGTGACGCCCACCGACACCGCGATCACTTCGGTCGCGACACCCGCTTCCTTCAGGCGCACGGCTTCTTCAACGGCGATTTCGTCGAACGGGTTCATCGACATCTTCACGTTCGCGATGTCGACGCCCGTGTTGTCCGACTTCACGCGGACCTTCACGTTGTAATCGACCACTCTTTTCACTGGCACCAGGATTTTCATGCACACGCTCCAAAGTTACGAATACGACCAGAGGCCATTTTATAGCGAGGCCTCATGACTGCGCGGCCAGGCGGACCCAACCATGATGGTTGTCGAGGATACCGCTTCTTGGCGACGCGCCAATGATAGCGAACGGTCGTTCTATTTTAAAAGAGAAAAAACCCGGACGCAAAGCCCGGGTTTTCGATCATCGACTCTAATCCCGCCGGGCATCCCGTGCTTCGCCCGTTACCAGGCGGCGATGACCGCGCCGCCGAACTTGCCTTCGATGAACTGCTTCACGTCGGCCGAGTGATACGCCGCAATCAGCTTCGCGACCCACGGCTTGTTCCGGTCCGTCTCGCGAATCGCGAGGATGTTCGCGTACGGACCGTTCGGGCCCTCGATCGCGATCGCGTCCTGTTTCGGCTTCAACCCCGCTTCCATCGCGTAGTTGGTGTTGATCGCGGCCGCGTCGACGTCGCCGAGCGAGCGCGGGATCTGCGCCGCGTCGAGCTCGACGATCTTCAGCTTGCGCGGATTGTCGACGATATCGAGCGGCGTCGCTTTCAGCCCCGCATCCGCGCGCAGCTTCAGCAGCCCCTGCTTCTGCAGCAACAGCAGCGCGCGACCGCCGTTGGTCGGATCGTTCGGAACGGCGACGCGCGCGCCCGGCTTCAGCTCGGCCAGCGACTTCACGCGCTTCGAATAGATGCCCATCGGGAACGTGACGGTATCCGCGACCTTGATCAGCTTGTAGCCGCGATCCTTCACCTGCGCCTGCAGATACGGATCGTGCTGGTAGCTGTTCGCGTCGAGGTCGCCCGACGCGAGCGCGGCGTTCGGCTGCACGTAGTCGGAGAATTCGACGATGCGGATCTCCAGGCCGCCCTTCGCCGCGACCTGCTTCACCACTTCCATGATCTGCGCGTGCGGGCCGCCCGTCACGCCCACCTTGATGGTTTCGGCCCGGGCGTGCGCGCCCGCGAACAGTGCGGCCGCGCCCAGCGCCGCGGCAAATTTCAGCATGAAGCGTCGTTGCATCGTGTCTCCCCTATCGGATCGGTCTGTCTTATTTGTGGCTCAGCCGGCGCACCAGCCAGTCGCCGAACGATTGCACGATCTGCACGAACACGATCAGGATCGCGACGACCGTCCACATCACTTCCGGCAAATAGCGCTGGTAACCGTAGCGGATGCCGAGATCGCCGAGGCCGCCGCCGCCGATCGCACCCGCCATCGCCGAATAGCCGACCAGCGACACGAACGTGATCGTCAGGCCCGCGACGACGCCCGGCAGCGATTCGGGCAACAGCACCTTGAATACGATCTGCGACGTGGTCGCGCCCATCGATTGCGCGGCCTCGATCAGCCCGCGGTCGACTTCGCGCAGCGCCGTTTCGACGAGACGCGCGATGAACGGCGCGGCCGCGAGCGTCAGCGGCACGACCGCCGCGGCCGTGCCGATCGACGAGCCGGTGACGAGCCGCGTGAACGGAATCACCGCGACCAGCAGGATGATGAACGGCGTCGAGCGGACGGCGTTCACGATGCCGCCAAGCACGCGATTCACCGCGAGGTTCTGCAGCACGCCCTGGCGATCGGTCAGGTAGAGCAGCACGCCGAGCGGCAGGCCGACGAGCGCGCCGACCGCTCCGGAGATGCCGACCATGATCAGCGTCTCCCAGAAGGACTGCACGAACATATCGAACATCTCACTCAACATACGAAAGCTCCTCTACCACCACGCCTTGCTCGCGCAGGAACGCGAGCGCCTGCCCGACCTTGCCCGGCTCGCCGCCCGCGAGCACCGCGAGCGAACCGAATGCCTGCCCCTGGATCTCGTCGATCTGGCCATGCAGGATGTTGAAATCGAGTTCGTACCGGCGGATCGTCTCCGACAGGATCGGCTGGTCGACCCCCGAGCCCGTGAAGGCGAGCCGCAGCAGATGGCCGCTGCCCGTCTTCAGCCGCTCGGCCACGCGCGCCTTCAGCGCGGGCGGCAGCTCCTGCGCGATCACGTCGCCGATCAGCGCGCGCGTCACTTCGTGATGCGGCTGCAGGAACACGTCGATCACGCGACCTTCCTCGACCACGCGTCCCGCATCGAGCACCGCGACGCGATCGCAGACCTGCTTGATCACTTCCATCTGGTGCGTGATCAGCACGATCGTCAGGCCGAGCTCGCGGTTGATGCGCTTCAGCAGGTCGAGGATCGAACGCGTGGTTTCGGGATCGAGCGCGGACGTCGCTTCATCCGACAGCAGTACCTTCGGCTGGCTCGCCAGCGCGCGAGCGATGCCGACGCGCTGCTTCTGGCCGCCGCTGATCTGCGATGGATAGCGATCCTTCTGCGCGGACAGCCCGACCAGATCGAGCAGCGGCAGCACGGCGGCTTCGATGTCGGCACGGCTCGCACCGGCCAGTTCGAGCGGCAGCGCGACGTTGTCGAACACCGTGCGCGACGACAGCAGGTTGAAGTGCTGGAAGATCATGCCGATCTCGCGGCGTGCCTCGCGCAGCGCACCGGCCGACAGCAGCATCAGGTCGCGCCCGCCGACGACGACATTGCCTTCGTTCGGCCGCGTGAGCAGGTTGATGGTGCGCACGAGCGTGCTCTTGCCGGCGCCGCTTCGGCCGATGATGCCGAACACCTCGCCTTGCGGGATCGTCAGGTTGACGTTGCGCAGCGCATCGACCCAGCCGCCCGGGCCGGGGAAACGCTGCGAGAGATTGCGTAATTCGATCATGTAAACAAAACGGCGGCCGGCCGGCGAGTTGGCCCGCCAGTCGGCCGCCGATGCATCTGGAATAACCGGCGATTTTACCGCAAACCCCTCATTCCCCTTAATAATCGATTTCGATCTTTTCATAACCGGACGAAATTAGAGGGGCGCCGCTGGGCTCGCGCGGGAAGGCCGCGTCTATGATCCGGAACACCGACCAACGAACAGGGGACACGCCAGATGAGTATCACCACCACGCCGGCCGCCGCACCCGCCGCCACCGGATCGGCACCCGCGCCGCGCATGGGCCGGCTGCGTACCGCGGACGGGCTCGAATTGGCGTCGTACCGCTGGCCGGCCGGCGACGGCACCGCGCCGCCGCGCGCGACGATCGCGCTGGTGCATGGCCTCGCCGAACACGCGGGCCGCTATGCCGCGCTCGCCGGCCGGCTGAATGCAGCCGGCATCGACGTGCTGGCGATCGATCTGCGCGGGCATGGCCAATCGCCCGGCAAACGCGTGTGGGTCGAGCGCTTCGACGGCTACCTGAACGATGCGGATGCGCTGGTCGCCGAAGCCGCGCGTGGCGATGCGCCGCTGTTCCTGATGGGACACAGCATGGGTGGCGCGGTCGCGGCGCTCTATGCGATCGAACGCGCACCGGCCCGTGGCCATGGGCTGACAGGCCTCGTGCTGTCGAGTCCGGCGCTCGCGCCGGGGCGCGACGTGCCGCGCTGGATGCTTGCGGTCAGCCGCGTCATCAGCCGGGTGTGGCCCACGTTCCCCGCGATCAGGATCGATGCGGCGCTGCTGTCGCGCGATCCGGCCGTCGTCGCCGCCAATCGCGCCGATCCGCTCGTGCATCACGGCGCGGTGCCCGCCCGCACCGGCGCGGAGATTCTCGACGCGATGGCGCGCATCGAGAATGGCCGCGGCGCGCTGCGGGTACCGGTGCTCGTCTATCACGGCACCGAGGACAAGCTGACCGAACCCGACGGCAGTCGCGCGTTCGGCGCGCGCGTCGGCTCGCCCGACCGTACGCTGACGCTGTACGAAGGCGGTTTCCACGAAACGATGAACGATCTCGAACGCGATCGCGTGATCGACGCGCTGATCGCGTGGATTCATGCGCGCGTGCCGGCGCACTGAACACGCCGGCCCGCCGGTCAAGCGGAAATCAGATCCCGGCCAGCACGCGCAGGTGCGCGACTACGCTGCGCCCGAGCGCGGACAGGTTGTAGCCGCCTTCGAGGCAACTGACGATGCGGCCCTGCGCATGCCGGCGCGCCACGTCGACGATCTGCGCGGTCAGCCATTCGAAGTCGGCTTCGACGAGGCCGAGATTGCCGATGTCGTCCTCGCGATGCGCATCGAAGCCGGCCGACACGAACAGCATCTGCGGCTTGAACGCGTCGAGACGCGGCAGCCAGAACATGTCGACCGCTTCGCGGATCGCCATCCCGTTGCTGCGTGCGGGCATCGGCAGGTTGACCATGTTCGGCGCCTGATGATCGACGCCCGAGAACGGATACAGCGGATGCTGGAAGAAGCTGCACATCAGCACGCGCTCGTCGTTCGCGAACGCCGCCTCGGTACCGTTGCCGTGATGCACGTCGAAATCGATGATCGCGACACGCTCGATGCCGTGTACGTCGAGCGCATGCCGCGCGGCGATCGCGACGTTGTTGAAGAAGCAGAAGCCCATCGCGCGCGCCGGCTCCGCATGGTGACCGGGCGGACGGACGCCGCAGAACGCATTCGCATAGCGGCCTTCGATCACCGCGTCGGTCGCCGCGATCGCCGCGCCGGCCGCGCGCAGTGCCGCGCGCCACGTGTCGCGATTCATCAGCGTATCGGGATCGATCTCGACGTAACCGTCGACCGGCGTCATGCTGCGGATGTAGTCGATGTGCGCCTGCGTATGCACGCGGCCCAGCGCGACCTCGCTCGCGAATGGCGCGGTTTCGTGCACGATCAGGTCGTCGATGCGGCTCGCAATCAGTTGATCCTGGATCGCCGACAGGCGGGCCGGACATTCCGGATGCCATTCCCCCATCTCGTGCAGCATGCAGTCGGGGTGCGTGTAGAAAGCGGTTGCCATAAGCTGTCATCCGCGGCGCACGATGCGCCGCAGGTCTCCCTCAATGATGTCCATCGTCTGCCGCGAATTCGCCGCTAACTTACCACAACGGGGGCCAGCTTCGTCCCGGCGCGCCGGATGCGTCGGGTATACTGCGCCGAACACCATCGCCCTGTCCGCCCGCTTCGACATGAATTCCAGCAAGCCTGCCGCCCTTCTCTCCGCGCTGTTCCGTGTTCGCGCTCCGCTCGTCGTCGCTGCCATCGCCGCGGCCCTCGGCACCGCGCCTGCCATGGCGCAGACGCAGCCTGCGAAGTCCGCCGGCACGCTCGTCGCCCAGGCCCAGCCGCAGCAGGCGACACCGCAAGGTCAGACCTTCGAAGAGGAAATCGTTCCACAGCGTTACGCGAGCAACGCGAAGGTCGACGCGTTCATCGACGAGATGGTGAGTCGCAACGGCTTCGATTCGGCGAGCCTGCATGCGCTGTTCTCGCGCGTCAGCTACTCGGCGACGGCCGTCAAGCTCGTGAGGCCGGCCCCGTCGCCGACGGTCAAGAACTGGCGCGTGTATCGCTCGCGCTTCATCGAGCCGATCCGCATCAACGCGGGCGTGAAGTTCTGGAAGGCGAACCAGGCGACGCTGCAGCGCGCATCCGAGCAGTTCGGCGTGCCGCCCGAGGTGATCGTCGGCATCATCGGCGTCGAGACCATCTACGGCCGCTACATGGGCAATTTCCGCGTGCTCGACGCGCTGACGACGCTCACGTTCGACTACCCGGACACGCCGAATCGCGACAGCCGCCAGGCAACCTTCCGCAAGAACCTCGAAGACTTCCTGGTCTGGACCCGCGACAACCAGCTCGACCCGACCACCGTGCTCGGCTCGTACACCGGCGCGATCGGGATTCCGCAGTTCCTGCCGAGCAGCATCCGCGAATATGCGGTCGACTTCGACGGCACGGGCCATGTCGATCTGCGCAGCAGTCCTGTCGATGCGATCGGCAGTGTCGCGAACTACCTGAAGCAGCACGGCTGGGAAACCGACCGCCCGGTGGTCTGGCAGATCACGCCCGACACGGGCAGCCTGGGCATCGCACAGGCCGCCGCCGACGGCCAGCCCGAACCGCACTGGGCGCTGTCGCAACTGCTGCGCGCGGGCATGACGCTGAACGAGCCGACGGTCAACATCACGACCGAAGCCGGCACGCCGGTGACCGTGGTCGACCTGCCGACGCCGGGGCGCGCGACCGAATACATGCTCGGCCTGAAGAACTTCTATGTGCTGACGCGCTACAACCGCAGCTTCTTCTACGCGCTCACCGTGTACCAGCTCGGCGAGGCCGTGAAAGCGCAGATGGAAGCGACCGGCGCGCTGCAGCCCGCCGCTGGCGAGGCTCAGTCGCAATAAGCGCCGGCCAGCCAAAGAAAAAGCGCCGCACGAGCGGCGCTTTTTTTATCGCGGCGCGAATCGCGCCTCTCTCTCGCTCAAGCCGGAAACACGCCCGTGGACAGGTAACGGTCGCCGCGATCGCAGACGATGAACACGATCGTCGCATTCTCGACCTGACGCGCGATGCGCATCGCGACTTCGCATGCGCCGCCCGATGAAATCCCCGCGAAGATGCCTTCGACCGCCGCGAGCCGGCGCGCCATCGTTTCCGCCGCGGCCTGGCTCACGTTTTCGACGCGATCGACGCGGCTGCGATCGAAGATGGTCGGCATGTAGGCTTCCGGCCACTTGCGAATGCCCGGAATACGCGAGCCGTCTTCCGGCTGCGCACCGACGATCTCGATCGCCGCATTCTGCTCCTTCAGGTAGCGCGATGTGCCCATGATCGTGCCCGTCGTGCCCATGGCGGACACGAAGTGCGTGACGCGCCCTTCGGTATCGCGCCAGATCTCCGGCCCCGTTGCTTCGTAGTGCGCGATTGGATTGTCGGGGTTGCCGAACTGGTCGAGGATCACGCCCTTGCCTTCGCGCTGCATCTGCTCCGCGAGGTCGCGCGCCAGTTCCATCCCGCCCTTCACCGGCGTCAGGATGATTTCAGCACCATAAGCCGCCATGCTCTGGCGGCGCTCGACCGACAGATCCTCCGGCATGATCAGCACCATCTTGTAGCCGCGGATTGCCGCGGCCATCGCGAGCGCGATGCCCGTGTTGCCGCTCGTCGCCTCGATCAGCGTATCGCCCGGCTTGATGCGCCCGCGCGCCTCGGCCTTGCTGATCATCGACAGCGCCGGGCGATCCTTCACGGAACCGGCCGGATTGTTGCCCTCGAGCTTCGCGAGCACCACGTTGTTGCGAGCGCGAATCTCGTCGTCCGGCAGGCGGACCAGTTGCACGAGCGGCGTATTGCCGATCGTGTCTTCGATAGTTTTGTAAGCCATGGGTATACCGTGAGTACGAGGCCGATCAATCGATCGATTGTAAACCAGCACCGGCACGCGCGCCGGCAACCCCGTTGCGCCGATGGAATACGCGTGCCGCGGTTCGTGATCGCGCCGCACGCCGCACCACGCAAAAAACCCGCGGCATGCCGCGGGAAGCCGTCGCAACGACGGCGACTGAAGGAGCGCTTTGTCGCTTGCGTGACGCGTTATTTCTGCGCGGTGCGGGCCGGTGCGGCAGCAGGCTTCGCTGCCGCCGGCTTGCCCGCGGCGGCCGGCGTCGTACCGGCGCCGGCCGCCGCACCGATCGTCAAGCCTTCCTGCTGAAGCCGCTCGACGGTGTGCCCGCCCATGCCCTTCACACGCTTGGCGAGATCGTCCGCATTCCTGAACGGACCGCGTGCGCCGCGCTCGTCGAGAATCGCCTTCGCGCGTGCCGGGCCGATGCCCTTGATGCCGACGAGCGCATCCTCGTTCGCGGTGTTGACGTCGACGGCCGCCCAGGCCGACGCTACTGCGCCGAGCATGACCGCTGCGGCAAACCATTTCCTGAACATGTGCTGGATCTCCGAAGAAAACGGCCGGCGGCTGCCGACCGTGAGACCCAGTCTATCGATGCAACGCGCCGGTTTAAACCTGGCCGGATAGCCAACGCACGTAACGATCGACGCCTTCCTGCACGGTCAGGAACGGTGCGTCGTAGCCAGCCGCGCGCAGTTTCGTCTGGTCGGCCTGTGTGAAGCACTGGTACTTGCCGCGCAGCGCATCGGGGAACGGCACGTACTCGATCAACCCTTGCTCGACCTGCTGCGCGAGCGTCAGCGGCGGC
This sequence comes from Burkholderia sp. 9777_1386, assembly GCF_015712265.1. Lineage (NCBI taxonomy): Bacteria > Pseudomonadati > Pseudomonadota > Betaproteobacteria > Burkholderiales > Burkholderiaceae > Burkholderia > Burkholderia sp. 9777_1386. The sequence continues at coordinate 95,133 of NZ_JACCQB010000010.1, forward strand.
TGGTTGTCGAGCGCGCGCAACGTGTTCACGACCGTCGAAGCGATATCGTTGAACGGCTGCGCCCGGCCCGTGCCGAGATTGAAGATGCCCGACTTCTCCGGATGGTCGAAGAAGAACAGATTCACCTTGGTCACGTCCTCGACCGACACGAAATCGCGCGTCTGCTCGCCCGGCGCATAACCGTTGTATTCGCCGAACAGCTTCACCTTGCCTTCCGCGCGGAACTGGTTGAAGTTGTGGAACGCGACCGACGCCATGCGGCCCTTGTGCGTCTCGCGCGGGCCGTACACGTTGAAATAGCGGAAGCCCGCGATCTGGCTCTTCGCGCTCGGCAGCACGCGACGGATCACCTGGTCGAACAGGAACTTCGAATAGCCGTACACGTTCAGCGGCGCCTCGACGTCGCGCTCCTCGACGAAACGCGTCGAGCCGCCGTAGATCGCGGCCGACGATGCATACAGGAACTGCGTGCCCTGCGCGAGGCAGGTATCGAGCACCGCGCGGCTGTAGCGGAAGTTGTTGTCCATCATGTAGCGGCCGTCGGTTTCCATCGTGTCCGAACAGGCGCCTTCATGAAATACCGCGCGTACCTTGCCGAAATCGCCGCGCGCAAAGCGCTCGACGAATTCGGTCTTGTCGAGATAGTCGTCGATCTCGCAATCGACGAGATTGCGAAACTTGTCTGCGCGGGTCAGGTTGTCGACCGCGATGATGCGCGTCTCGCCGCGCTCGTTGAGCGCCTTGACGATGTTCGCGCCGATAAAACCGGCTGCGCCGGTGACGATGAGGGTCATGATCGTCCTGCCTGAAAAGTGCGAGCCCGCTCGGGCGACGCGCTCGTCGCGCCGCCGAATGCGCTCAGTGAAACAGTTCGTCGTAATCCACCGTGGCCGTGCCGAGCTTGCCGACCACGATGCCTGCCGCGCGATTCGCAAGCACCACCGCGTCGACGAGCGGCACCCCGGCGCCGAGCATCGTCGCGACCGTCGCGATCACGGTGTCGCCCGCGCCCGACACGTCGAACACTTCGCGCGCGAGCGCCGGCGCATGCAGTTCGCCACCGGCGGAAAAGAGCGTCATGCCCTCTTCCGAACGGGTGAGCAACAGTGCGTCGATGTCGAGCTCCGCACGCAGATTCGCGACGCGCGCGCGCAGGTCGTCTTCCGATTTCCACTGCCCGACCACCTCGCGCAGTTCCGCGCGATTCGGCGTGATCAGCGATGCGCCGCGATAGCGTGCCCAGTCGTCGCCCTTCGGGTCGACCAGCACCGCCTTGCCCGCCGCACGCGCCTTCTCGATCATCGTCGTGACGTGCGTGAGGCCGCCTTTGGCGTAATCCGACATGAGCACGACGTCGTGCTGCGGCAGCAGCACATCGAAGCGCGCGAGCCCCGCAAGCAATACCTCATGCGTCGGCATCGCCTCGAAGTCGACGCGCAGCAGTTGCTGTTGGCGCGCGAGCACGCGCAGCTTGATCGTGGTCGGCAGCGCCGGATCGCGCTCGAGATGCGGCGTCACGCCGCTGCTGCCGAGCAACTCGACGATCCGCTCGCCGGGTTCGTCGCAACCGACGACGCACAGCAGCCCGGCCTGGCCGCCGAGCGTCACGGCATTGCGCGCGACGTTGGCCGCACCGCCGAGCCGCTCCTCCTGACGCTGCACGTGCACGACCGGCACCGGCGCCTCAGGCGAAATGCGGTCGACGTTGCCGAACCAGTAACGGTCGAGCATCACGTCGCCGACGACGAGCACACGCGAGCGCGCGAGTTGCTCGCGCGGCACCGGAACGACTTCGCGAAGAGTATTCATCGTAGGTTCAGCCACGGGAGGACAACTGGGGATCGACATACGGCCGGCCGATCGCGTAGTAGTCGATGCCCAGCTCGGCCATCGCATCCGGCTCGTACAGGTTGCGCCCGTCGAAGATCACCGGTGCCTTCAGCTCCGCCTTCAGGCGCGTGAAATCTGGGCTGCGGAATTCCTTCCATTCGGTCACGATCACGAGTGCATCCGCACCGGTGACCGCGACGTCCTGCGTATCGACGAGATGCAGCCGCGCCAGTGCGTCCGCATCGTCGCCGAAATCCAGCGCGAACACGCGGCGCGCTTCGTCGACTGCGACCGGATCGTAGGCGCGCACGGTCGCGCCGCGTTCGAGCAGCGCGGCGATCAGGCGACGGCTCGGCGCTTCGCGCATGTCGTCGGTGTTCGGCTTGAACGCGAGGCCCCAGACCGCGAATTCGCGGCCCGTCAGGTCGGCGCCGAAGCGCTGCTCGATCTTGCCGATCAGCACGTCCTTCTGCGCATGGTTGGCGGCCTCGACGGCCTCCAGGATACGCAGCGGCTGGCCGTTCTCGCCTGCGGTGCGGATCAGCGCCTGCACGTCCTTCGGGAAGCACGAGCCGCCGTAGCCGACGCCGGCATACAGGAAGTGATAGCCGATGCGCGGATCGGAGCCGATCCCGCGGCGCACGGCCTCGATGTCGGCGCCGACCTTGTCGGCGAGATTCGACATTTCGTTCATGAACGAGATGCGCGTCGCGAGCATCGCGTTCGCCGCATACTTCGCGAATTCCGCCGAACGCACGTCCATGTAGATCGTGCGCTCGTGGTTGCGGTTGAACGGCGCGTAGAGCTTCTTCATCTTCTCGCGCGCGATCGTGCCGGTTTCGTCGTCGTCGACGCCGATGATGATCCGGTCGGGGCGCATGAAGTCCTCGACCGCGGCGCCTTCCTTCAGGAACTCCGGGTTCGACACGACCGAGAAGCGGTGCGCGACGCTGCCCGCGAGCCCGCGTGCCGCAAGCGCTTCGTCGACTACGCCGCGCACGCGCTGCGCGGTGCCGACCGGCACCGTCGACTTGTCGACGATCACCTTGAAGCCCGTCATGTGGCGGCCGATGTTGCGCGCGGCCTCGAGCACGTATTGCAGGTCGGCCGAGCCGTCCTCGTCGGGCGGCGTGCCGACCGCGATGAACTGGATCTCGCCATGCGCGACGCTCGCCTCGATGTCGGTCGAGAAGCGCAGGCGCCCCGCCGTGCGGTTGCGCGCGATGATGTCCAGCAGCCCCGGTTCGTGAATCGGCATCCCGCCGTTGTTCAGGATGTCGATCTTGCGCGGATCGACGTCGAGACAGAAGACGTCGTGACCGATCTCCGCGAGGCAGGCGCCCGTGACGAGACCGACATAGCCGGTGCCGATGATGGTGATTTTCATAGATGTTCCGGTACTTCCCGGTAATGGACTAACTTGGCCGCCGGGACGAGCCTGGCGGCAACCGCAGCGCGTTGGCTCCGCGTGCCGGGATCAGCCCGGCATCGCAGGTTCGACGCGGCGCGGCGCATAGGTTTCCCAGCCGCTGCATCCGGGGCACTGCCAGTAGAAGAGCCGTGCCCGGAAACCGCAATTCTGGCACGTATACCGTGGCAGATTTTTCGTGCGCTGCTTGATCAGCGCACGCATCATTTCAAGTTCCTTACGACGCGGTTCGTCGGCCGCCGCGATCTGCGCATCGAGCAGATGCAGCATCCCCGACAGGTTCGGCGACTTTTCCATTTGCGTGCGCGCGAGCGTGTGGGCCGCATCCTGGCCGCGCAATCCGGCGATATGCTGATAGGCGATGTCGAGCAGGTCGTTCGACGGATATCGATCGACGTACCCCATCAGCAATTCCGCGCCCTCGACGTTCTTGCCGAGCGCGACGTACGCCTTCATCAGCTTGTCCGCGACGAGCGGCAGATACGCCGGATTCTGCGCTTCGACGCGCTTCCAGTGCTCGATTGCGGCCGCGTGATCGCCCGCCGCCTCGGCCGCGTCGCCGGACAGGACCGTCGCCCGGACGTTCTGCGGATTCACCGTCAGCGCGAGGCGCAACTGTTCGGCCGCCGCGGCGGCGTTCTTGCGCTGCAGCGCGTCCTGCGCGAGTTCGCAGTGGAACTGCGCAATTTCGGTGCCGAGCGGCTTGTCGCTCATCGATTCGATGCGCCTCGCGGTATCGATCGACTTGTTCCAGTCCTTCTCGATCTCGTAGATCGTCAGCAGCGCCCGCTGTGCGCCAAGCGCGTAGTCGCCGTCGGCGAGCTTGTGGAACGCCTCTTCGGCGCGATCGAGCAGGCCGGCTTTCAGGAAATCCTGGCCGAGCTCGTACAGCGCGTGGTCGCGCTCGTTGACCGGCAGATCGGTGCGGCTCAGCAGGTTCTGGTGCACGCGGATCGCGCGATCGGTCTCGCCGCGACGGCGAAACAGGTTGCCCAGCGCGAAGTGCAACTCGACCGTTTCGGGATCGAGCTTGGCCACCTCGATGAACGCATCGATCGCCTTGTCGGGTTGTTCGTTCAACAGAAAATTCAGGCCGCGAAAATACGAGCGCGGCAGGTTGGCACTCTCCGACAGGAGATTCTTCAGGTCATAGCGTGACGCCGCCCACCCGAGCGCGAACGCGACCGGAATCGCGAGCAACCACCAGAAATCCAGATCCATGCGAAATATCGAAGCAGAGACGAAAACCGCGCGATGATCGCGCGGCGTCCGTGTTAAATGACGGGCGGCATCGGCGGCTGGTCGATGACGGCAGGCGTTTCGCGCGCCGCACGCAGATCGCGCTTCAAACGCCCGTTCTCGATGCGCAGCCGGAAGATCGAAGGCAGCGCGGACAGCAAGCCGGCCAGCAGCCCCACGGCGAAGAATGCCAGGCCGATCAGGATCAGCGGCGCTTGCCATGCGTAGCCGGCAACGAAATTCAGCGTCGCGGTTTGTGTATTGGCCAGCGCAAGCACCAGCAGCAGGACGAACACCAATACCCGGATCAGCCAGACGATAAACTTCATGAAGCCCTCTCTTTGTTGAGGTTTGCCGCGGCGCGCGACTCCCCTCCGTCGCACCGAATCGACCCGTATTGTAAAGGAAGCGTTTCCGCGGCTGCGCAGATCCTGTGCGCCACGTTGCGCGTCAGGTTGCCGGAAATGAAAAAAGCGCCCGCAAGGGGCGCTTTTCTTTTCAGCCTTCACCGGACAGGTTCCGGGCAAACCGAACGACGCTCAACGCTCGTCGTCCGGATCGTCAGCCTTCAGCGGTTCACCGGCGCGGCCGTCGACGCGTTCACGCAATTCCTTGCCAGGCTTGAAGTGCGGCACGAACTTCTCGGGCACCTGCACTTTCTCCCCTGACTTCGGGTTGCGTCCGACGCGCGCCGGGCGACGATTGAGGCCAAAGCTGCCGAAACCCCGAATTTCAATGCGATGCCCTTTCGCCAGGGCGTCGGACATCGCATCGAGCATCGTTTTCACCGCGAAATCCGCGTCCTTGAGGACAAGTTGCGGAAATCGCGATGCCAGCTGCGCGACCAACTCGGATTTGGTCATACTTCAGCAGACCTCGTAAGGCTTACTGGTTCTGGCCGTCGAGCTTCGCCTTCAGCAGCGCGCCGAGGTTGGTCGTACCGGTCGCAGCAGCGCTGGAGTCCGACTGCAGGCCGCGGATCGCTTCCTGTTGTTCAGCCGAATCCTTCGCCTTGATCGACAGGTTGATGCCGCGCGACTTGCGATCGATGTTGATCACCATCGCGTTGACCTTGTCGCCTTCCTTCAGCACGTTGCGTGCGTCTTCGACGCGATCCTGCGAGATTTCCGACGCACGCAGGTAGCCTTCGACGTCGCCCGTCAGCGTGACGACCGCACCCTTCGCATCGACCGTCTTCACGACGCCGTCGACGATCGAGCCCTTGTCGTTCATTGCAACGTAGTTGCTGAACGGGTCGCCTTCGAGCTGCTTGATGCCGAGCGAAATGCGCTCCTTCTCGACGTCGATACCGAGCACGATTGCTTCGACTTCGTCGCCCTTCTTGTACTTGCGAACGGCTTCTTCGCCGGCTTCGCTCCACGACAGGTCCGACAGGTGGACCAGGCCGTCGATGCCGCCCGGCAGACCGATGAACACGCCGAAGTCGGTGATCGACTTGATTGCGCCCGTGATCTTGTCGCCCTTCTTGAAGTTGCGGCTGAAGTCATCCCACGGATTCGGCTTGCACTGCTTCATGCCGAGGCTGATACGACGACGGTCTTCGTCGATCTCGAGGACCATGACTTCGACTTCGTCACCCAGCTGGACAACCTTCGACGGCGCAACGTTCTTGTTGGTCCAGTCCATTTCCGACACGTGGACGAGGCCTTCGATGCCCGATTCCACTTCGACGAATGCGCCGTAGTCGGTGATGTTCGTGACCTTGCCGAACAGGCGCGTGCCCGACGGGTAACGGCGCGAGATGCCTTCCCACGGATCGTCGCCCAGTTGCTTGATGCCCAGCGAGACGCGGTTCTTCTCTTGGTCGAACTTGAGGATCTTCGCGGTGACTTCCTGGCCAACCGACAGGACTTCGCTCGGGTGACGCACACGACGCCATGCGATGTCGGTGATGTGCAGCAGGCCGTCGATGCCGCCGAGGTCGACGAACGCGCCGTAGTCGGTGATGTTCTTGACCACGCCGTTGACGATCGCGCCTTCCTTCAGCGTCTCGAGCAGCTTCGCGCGCTCTTCGCCCTGGGTTGCTTCGATCACTGCACGACGCGACAGCACGACGTTGTTACGCTTGCGATCGAGCTTGATCACGCGGAACTCGAGCGTCTTGCCTTCGTACGGGGTCGTGTCCTTGACCGGACGCGTGTCGACCAGCGAACCCGGCAGGAACGCGCGGATGCCGTTGACCATCACGGTCATGCCGCCCTTCACCTTGCCGGTGATCGTGCCGGTGACGAGCTCGTTGTTGTCGAGCGCCTTTTCCAGCGACAGCCACGATGCAAGGCACTTCGCCTTGTCGCGCGACAGGATCGTGTCGCCGTAGCCGTTTTCGAGTGCGTCGATCGCGACGGACACGAAATCGCCCGACTGCACCTCAACCTCGCCCTGATCGTTCAGGAATTCCTCGATCGGAATGTAAGCCTCGGACTTCAGGCCTGCATTGACGACCACGAAGTTGTGGTCGACGCGCACGACTTCGGCGGAAATCACTTCGCCGGCGCGCATGTCTTGGCGGGTCAGCGACTCTTCGAACAGAGCCGCAAAGGATTCGGTATTCGGGTTGGAGGTTTGCAGGTCGGACATAAAAATCTGATTGTGCATGGCTCGCTGTGCCACGCCGGCCGGAATGGCAGGCTGAAAGGGCCAGATCGAGGACCACACGGGGTTAAGGGTTCGAAACACGCTCCGCGCTTGCGACGCGGAGCACCTACCGCTGCCCGCCTACTCAGGCGGGCTGGCCGAGCGCCCGGTACCATTGCAGCACCTGATCGACGGCTTCATCGACCGAAAGTGCCGACGTATCGAGCAGCTTGGCATCTGCCGCAGGCTTCAGCGGCGCGGCCGCGCGATTGCTGTCGCGCGCGTCACGTTCACGAAGATCCCGGAGCAAGTCATCTATATTAGCAGAAAAACCTTTTTGCATCAATTGCTTATGCCGCCTGGTCGCGCGCGCCTCGGCGCTGGCCGTCAGGAACACCTTCAGCACGGCGTCCGGGAAGATCACGGTGCCCATGTCGCGCCCGTCCGCCACGAGGCCCGGCGTCTTGCGGAACGCGCGCTGGCGCGCGACGAGCGCGGCGCGCACGGGGCCGTGCACGGCAATGGCCGACGCGCGGTTGCCGACCGCTTCGGCGCGAATGTCGTTCGACACGTCGACGCCGTCGAGTTGCGCGCACCCCTCACGGAACGTGATGTGCAGATCGTCGATCAGCTTCACGAGCGCGTCGATGTCCTCCGCCGCGATGCCGTAGCGCACGCTCGCGAGCGCCGCGAGCCGGTACAGCGCGCCGCTGTCGAGCAGGTGGAAGCCAAGGTGCGCGGCGACGAGCGCCGCGACGGTGCCCTTGCCGGAAGCGGTCGGGCCGTCGATCGTGATGACGGGAGTCGGGTGAAAGGGTCGGGTCGATTTCATCGGAACAGTCGGGTCAGGCTTTGGCGAGCGCGGCGAAGCGGTCGAAATAGTCGGGGAACGTCTTGCCGACGCACTTCGGATCGTTGATCCGCACGGGCACGCCGCCGAGGCTGACGAGCGAGAAGCACATCGCCATCCGGTGATCGTCGTACGTATCGATCGCCGCGTTCGGCGTGAGCTTGGCCGGCGGCGTGACGACGAGATAGTCGGGGCCTTCCTCGACGATCGCGCCGACCTTGCGCAGCTCGGTCGCCATCGCGGCGATGCGGTCCGTCTCCTTCACGCGCCAGCTCGCGATGTTGCGCAGCGTGCTCGTGCCGTTCGCGAACAGCGCCGCGACCGCGATGGTCATCGCGGCGTCGGGAATCAGGTTGAAGTCCATGTCGATCGGCTCGAGCTTGCCGTGATCGTGGCCGATGCCGCGCACGTCGATCCAGTCGTCGCCCATCGTCACGTTCGCGCCCATCTGCATCAGCGCATTCGCGAAGCCGACGTCGCCCTGGATGCTCGCGCGCCCCACGCCCTCGACCCGCAGCGGGCCGCCGCCGAGTGCGCCGGCCGCGAGGAAGTACGATGCGGACGACGCGTCCCCCTCGACCATGATCCGCCCCGGCGAGCGGTAGCGGACGCCGGCCGGCACCACGAAGCGCTGCCAGCCGTCGCGCTCGACGGTCACGCCGAAGCGCGCCATCAGCCGGATCGTGATGTCGATGTACGGCTTCGAGATCAATTCGCCGTCGACTTCGACGACGGTCCTGCCGTCCTTCGCCTTCACGAGCGGCAGCGTCATCAGGAGCGCGGTGAGGAACTGGCTCGACACGTCGCCGCGCACGCGGATCGGTGCATCGACCGAAATCGTCGCGGGCTTGATCCGCAGCGGCGGGTAGCCTTCGTTCAGCTCGTAATCGATCTGCGCGCCGATCTGGCGCAGGCCGTCGACGAGATCGCCGATCGGCCGCTCGTGCATGCGCGGCACGCCGTGCACGCGGTAGTCACCGCCGTTCACCGCGAGTGCGGCGGTCAGCGGCCGCACGGCCGTGCCCGCGTTGCCGAGGAACAGGTCGGCCGTCTTCGCGGTGAACGCGCCGCGCGTGCCGGTGACGACACAGGTGTCGCCGTCGCGCGCGAGCTTCACGCCGAGCTTGCCGAGCGCGTCGAGCATCACGCGCGTGTCGTCGGAGTCGAGCAGGTTGGTGATCGTCGTTTCGCCTTCGGCGAGCGCCGCGAGCAGCAGCACGCGGTTCGAAATGCTTTTCGAGCCGGGCAGGCGCACGGTGCCCGATGCGCTGGAGTACGGGCCGAGATCGAGGTAGTCCATGGGAATCGTCCTGTTATTTCTTGACCGGTTCGGCAGCGGGCGCGCCGCCGCGTTCCTGCCATGCCTTGCGTGCGGCGCGCGAGCGCGTGAAGACGGCTTCGAGCGCCGCGCCGTCGCCGGCGTCGATCGCCGCGCGCAACCGCGTGAGCACGCGCGTGTAGCCGTCGAGTTCGTCGAGCAGCGCCGCGCGGTTCGCGACGCACACGTCGCGCCACATTTCCGGGCTCGACGCCGCGATGCGCGTGAAATCGCGGAAACCACCGGCCGCGTACGAGAATTTCAGTTCCGCGTCGGCCTCGCCGAGAATCTGCTCGACGAGCGCGAACGACAACACGTGCGGCAGATGGCTGATCGACGCGAATACGCGATCGTGCTGCTCGGTGCTCATCGTGCGCACGTCGGCGCCGGTCGCGCGCCACATCGCGTCGATCCGGGCCACCGCTTCGGGCGCGTTCTCCGGCAGCGGACACAGCACGACGTTGCGACCGACGTAGAGGTCCGGCAACGCAGCCTCGACCCCGCTCGATTCGCGCCCCGCGATCGGGTGACCGGGCACGAACTGCGCGATCCGCGCGCCGAGCGCGTCCCGCGCGGCCGCGACGACATCGGACTTGGTGCTGCCGGCATCGGTGACGATCGTCGCGCCGTCGAGCCACGGCGCGATGCGCGCGAGCAACGGGCCCGTCTGCGCGACGGGCGCGGCCAGCAAGACGAGATCGGCGCCGGCGAGCGCGTCGCGCAACTGCGCGTCGTCGTCGAGTGCCGCCGCGCGATCGATCACGCCGAGCGACAGCGCGCGCTCGACCGATGCGCGCGAGCGGCCCACGCCGACGATCTCGCCCGCGCCGCCCGGCGCGCGCTCGCGCAGCGCGCGGGCCAGCGATCCGCCGATCAGGCCGACGCCGAAGATGACCAGTTTGTTGAATGCAAAGCCTGACACGACAAGAGCCAAGTTACGCGCACGAAACGACGCCCGCACGCGGAATTCCAGATTCCGGGCACCGGGCCAGCACCCGGCGCAGCCTGCACCGGATACCGCCCGAACCCGCCTTCGGCAGCGCCGACCGGCCTGCCCCGCCCGCCCGGCCGCCACGCCTGCCTCAAGCAGGCGCTGGGCCGCCGCGCGTCAGCGTGCGCGCGGATACGAACCGAGTATCTTCAGGAACGCAGCCTTCTGGCCGAGCTCCGTCAGTGCGGCCGCCACCGCCGCATCGTCGCGGTGCCCTTCGATGTCGATGTAGAAGTAGTACTCCCACGTGCCGACGCGCGCCGGACGCGATTCGAAGCGCGTCATCGACACGCCGTGCCGCGCGAGCGGCTCGAGCAGCTTGAACACGGCGCCCGGCTCGTTCTTCACCGACACGATCAGCGACGTCTGGTCGTGACCGCTCTGGCCGGCCGGCTGCTTGCCGATGATCACGAAGCGCGTGCGATTGTGCGGATCGTCCTGGATCAGCGAGAACGCGATCTGCAGGCCGTAATGCGCGGCTGCACGATCGCCCGCGATCGCGGCGACGGTCGGATCGGCCGCCGCAAGACGCGCGGCCTCCGCGTTGCTCGCGACGGCCTGCCGCTCGAGCTGCGGCGCATTCGCCGCGAGCCACTGCTGGCATTGCGCGAGTGCCTGCGCATGCGCGCAGACGCGCTTCACGCCGTCGAGCGTGCCGCTCTGCGTGAGCAGGTTGTGATGGATCGGCAGCGCGAGCTCGCCGCTGATCAGCAGCTGGGTCTGCAGCAGCAGGTCGAGCGTGCGCGATACGGCGCCTTCGGTCGAATTCTCGACCGGCGCGATGCCGAACGCGGATGCCCCGGCCTCGACCGAGCGGAACACCTCGTCGATCGACGGGCACGGCAGCCCTTCGATCGACTGGCCGAAATACTCGAGCATCGCCTGCTCGCTGTACGTGCCGACCGGCCCGAGGAACGCGACGTGGATCGTCTGCTCGAGCGCGCGGCTCGCCGCCATGATCTCGCGCCAGATCGCGCTGATGTGCTCGCTCGCGAGCGGCCCGGCGCTCATGTCCTGCAGCCGCGCGATCACCTGCAGCTCGCGCTCCGGCCGGAACACCGGCGCGTTGAAATGCTTCTTGACCTCGCCCACCTCGAGCGCCACCGCGGCGCGCTGGTTCAGGAGCGCGATCAGCTGCGCGTCGATCGCGTCGATGCGGTCGCGCAGCGGTTTCAGGCGGGAATTCAGTTCGTCGTCCATGCGTTTTGCCGTGCTGATTGAACAGCGCCGCCGTCAGGCGTCGCGCTGCTCGAAGTCCTTCATGTACTCGACGAGCGCCTTCACGCCCTCGAGCGGCACCGCGTTGTAGATCGACGCCCGCATGCCGCCGACGGACTTGTGGCCCTTCAGCTGCAGCAGCCCGCGCGCCTTTGCGCCGGCAAGGAAGTCTTCGTTGCGCGTTTCGTCGGCCAGGAAAAACGGCACGTTCATCCGCGAACGTGCTGCCGGCTCGACCTTGTTCAGATAGAAACTGCTCGCATCGATCGTGTCGTAGAGCAGCTTCGATTTTTCGATATTGCGGGCCTCGATCGCTTCGAGGCCGCCCTGCCGCTTCAGCCACTGGAACACGAGGCCCGCGATGTAGATCGCGTAGGTGGGCGGCGTGTTGTACAGCGAGTTGTTCGCGGCGATGGTCTTCCATTCGAACGCCGACGGGCAGATCGACAGCGCACGATCGAGCAGATCCTCGCGCACGATCACGACCGTCACGCCGGCCATCCCGATGTTCTTCTGCGCGCCGCCGAACAGCACGCCGTACTTCGCGACGTCCATCGGGCGCGACAGGATGTGCGACGAGACGTCCGCGACCAGCGGCACGTCGCCGAGATCGGGGATCTCGAACGTCTCGACGCCGTCGATCGTCTCGTTGGTGCACAGGTGCACGTAGGCCGGATCGTCCGACAGCTGCCATTCGGCGCGCGTGGGCGCACGCGTGAAGCCGTTCTCCGTCTTGCCGCTCGCGGCGAGATGCGGCGTGCAGAACTTCTTCGCCTCGCCGAACGATTTCTGCGACCACGAACCCGTCACGACGAAGTCGGCCGTGTTGCGCGCGCCGAGCAGGTTCATCGGCACGATCGCGTTTTCCGCGATGCCGCCGCCCTGCAGGAACAGGATCCGGTGGCTCGCCGGCACGCCGAGCAGGTCGCGCAGGTCGGTCAGCGCGGCCTCGTGGATCGACATGAATTCCTTGCCGCGATGGCTCATCTCCATCACGCTCATGCCGCTGCCATGCCAGTCGAGCATTTCGTCGGCGGCCTGCCGCAGCACTTCCTCGGGCATCGCCGCAGGGCCGGCGGAGAAATTAAAGACGCGCATCGTGAAAACCTCGGGAGGGACGCGACCGGCTTGCCGCCGGCAAAACGCGCCAGAAAAGAAATGGCCGCTTGCGCTCGCGCGCAAACGGCCATTATCGCACTGTCGTCAGGCTCCCGCCAAACCCGGCCGAACGGCCGGGGGCGCGCCCGGACAGCTTACTTGCCCGGCTTGACTGCTGCGACTTCCTTGTCAGCCTGCGTACGCGTTGCCTGGATCGCTTGCGGCATGTACTTCTGCATCAGGCCGTTGACCACGTCGCGACCGACCTGATCCTGAACCTGGATGAACTTGCGGCCCGTCGGGCTCTTGTAGAACGTCGTCAGATCCTTGATTTCCGACGTGCTGTAGTACTTCGCGTACGCGTCGTACTGAGCCGACATCGCGTCGCTCTGGAACTGTTGCGTGCCGAACACCTTGCCTGCGCCGTCGACCAGCTTCGGCACCGCGTTCTTCTGCAGCGTCGGAACGGCAGCCTGCTTCTGCTTGTCGTTCAGCGTCTTGTTTTCCGACAGCGCGTCCGACAGGATCGCCGGCACGAGTTGCTTGGCCTGCATTTCGGCGCTGTTGCCGATTGCCGACACGAGCTTCGGCGCGTCGATCGCGTCGAGCAGATCCTTGATCGCCGCCTTCTTGTCGGCGTCGATCGGCGCAGCTGCCGCCGGTGCAGCCGGTGCGGAATTCGACAGCGCCTGCGCCATCGCGAACGTCGGCACCAGTGCAGCCAGCAGGACCAGTTGCTTGAATTGCTTTTGCATCATCACTCCCTTTTGGAAATATGAATGGTTGCTCGCCGGCCGCGGCGCTTTTCGCCCGCGGCGGCCAGAGTCTCATCCGTTCTTCAGGCTTCGCCGTCCGACGCCTCGTCGGCCTCGCCCTCTCCCTCTTCGGCCTCGGCGATCTGCTGCAGGCCAGAGAGCTTGGTACCCTCATCGAGACTGATGAGTGTAACACCTTGCGTGGCGCGCCCCATCTCGCGAATCTCGGATACGCGGGTGCGAATCAACACGCCGGCCGTCGTGATCAGCATGATCTGATCCTCGGCGTCGACGAGCGTTGCAGCCACGACCTTGCCGTTGCGCTCGGACGTCTGGATCGCGATCATACCCTTCGTGCCGCGGCCATGGCGCGTGTACTCGGTGATCGGCGTGCGTTTGCCGTAGCCGTTTTCGGTAGCGGTGAGCACGGTCTGCTCCTCGCTGCCCGCGACCAGCAGCGCGATAACCTGCTGCCCGTCCTCGAGCTGCATGCCGCGCACGCCGCGCGCCTCGCGCCCCATCGGGCGCACGTCGTTCTCGTCGAAACGCACGGCCTTGCCGGAGTCCGAGAACAGCATCACGTCGTGCGCACCGTCGGTGATCGACGCGCCGATCAGGTAGTCGCCCTCGTCGAGGCCGACCGCGATGATGCCCTTCTTCATCGGGCGGCTGAACGCTTCGAGCGGCGTCTTCTTCACGGTGCCGAGCGACGTCGCCATGAAGATGAACTTGTCGGCCGAGAATTCCTTGACCGGCAGCACGACGTTGATCTTCTCGCCTTCCTGCAGCGGGAACATGTTGACGATCGGACGGCCGCGCGAGTTGCGCGAGCCTTGCGGCACCTCATAGACCTTGACCCAGTACACGCGGCCGCGGTTCGAGAAGCACAGGATGTAGTCGTGCGTGTTCGCGATGAACAGCGTCTCGATCCAGTCGTCTTCCTTCATCTGCGTCGCCTGCTTGCCGCGACCGCCGCGCTTCTGCGCGCGGTACTCGGACAGCGGCTGCGACTTCACGTAGCCCGCATGCGACATCGTGACGACCATGTCCTGCGGCGTGATCAGATCCTCGGTGTTCAGCTCGGTCGCGTTCAGCTCGATCCTCGAGCGGCGCGCGTCGCCGAATTCGGCCTTCACCGCGGTCAGCTCCTCGCCGATCATCGTCGTGATCCGCTCGGGGCGCGCGAGGATGTCCAGCAGGTCGGCGATCTGCGCCATCACGTCGCGGTACTCGCCGATGATCTTGTCCTGCTCGAGGCCGGTCAGGCGCTGCAGGCGCATCTGCAGGATTTCCTGCGCCTGCGTGTCGGACAGGCGGTACAGCCCGTCGGCCTGCATCCCGAACGCCGGGTTCAGGCCTTCCGGACGGTACGCGGAACGGCCGCCGGCCGCCGCGTTCTCGCTCTCGGCGCGCGTCAGCATCTCGCGCACGAGCGACGAATCCCACGGCTTGGCCATCAGTTCCTGCTTCGCGATCGGCGGCGTCGGCGCGGCCTTGATGATCGCGATGAACTCGTCGATGTTCGCGAGCGCGACCGCGAGACCTTCGAGCACGTGGCCGCGTTCGCGGGCCTTGCGCAGTTCGTAGATCGTGCGGCGCGTCAGCACTTCGCGTCGGTGCGACAGGAAGCACTGCAGGATTTCCTTCAGGTTCAGCAGCTTCGGCTGACCGTCGACCAGCGCGACCATGTTCATGCCGAACGTGTCCTGCAGCTGCGTCGCCTTGTACAGGTTGTTCAGCACCACTTCCGGCACTTCGCCGCGCTTGAGCTCGATCACGACACGCATGCCGCTCTTGTCGGACTCGTCGCGGATGTCGGAAATGCCTTCGAGCTTCTTCTCGTTGACGAGCTCGGCGATCCGCTCGAGCAGCGAGCGCTTGTTCACCTGGTACGGCAGCTCGTCGACGATGATCGCCATCCGCTGGCCGCGGTCGATCTCCTCGAAGTGCGTGGCCGCGCGCATCACGACGCGGCCGCGCCCGGTGCGGTAGCCGTCGCGCACGCCGGCGACGCCGTAGATGATGCCGGCCGTCGGGAAGTCCGGCGCCGGGATGATCTCGATCAGCTCGTCGATCGTCGCTTCCGGGTTGCCCAGCAGGTGCTGGCACGCGTCGACGACTTCGTTCAGGTTGTGCGGCGGGATGTTGGTCGCCATGCCGACCGCGATGCCCGACGAGCCGTTGATCAGCAGGTTCGGGATGCGCGACGGCAGGACCGACGGCTGCATTTCGTTGCCGTCGTAGTTCGGCTCGAAATCGACCGTTTCCTTGTCGATGTCGGCGAGCAGCTCGTGACCGATCTTCGCCATGCGAATTTCGGTGTAACGCATCGCCGCGGCATTGTCGCCGTCGATCGAGCCGAAGTTGCCCTGCCCGTCGATCAGCATGTAGCGCAGCGAGAAATCCTGCGCCATCCGCACGATCGTGTCGTAGACCGCGATATCGCCGTGAGGGTGGTATTTACCGATCACGTCACCGACGATACGCGCCGACTTCTTGTACGCACGGTTCCAGTCGTTGTTCAGTTCGTGCATCGCGAACAACACGCGCCGGTGCACGGGCTTCAGGCCATCGCGGACATCAGGGAGGGCACGTCCGACGATCACGCTCATCGCGTAATCGAGATACGAACGGCGCATTTCCTCCTCTAGGGAGGTGGGCAGGGTCTCTTTGGCGAATTGATCCATGTATCCGTATCGTTTCGGAGCGAAGACGGCGAACGCCTTTCGCGTGGGCGCTGCATGCGCAACGCAACGCGAGATTCTAACATGCGCCCATCAGCCGCCAATTCGCCTTCCCCTCTATATATAAATAGCAAAAATCGCGGCCGCGACGAATCGGCCGCAATCGCATCGCACCCACGCGTGTGCGACTCGACGTCGCAGGCGATCGCATCACCGTGTTTCACGCACACGAGTAAACAACTGCACGCATTCACGCAATTTCGCCGCCCCGCTCTTGACAATCTCTAAAAGTTACGGCAGGCCGGTGTTGCGCATGCACCACAAAGTTGAAGCGATCTTGGGGTGGGGAGGATTTTTTTTCGTAGGAAGGGAACGATATGGCAAAATGCCAACGCACTGAAAGTTAGACGCTGCTCGAAGTCTACACAGAGCGGTGCCGCGTTTTTTGTGCCGCACCAATGTTATACTTCGAGCAATGTATGACTTGTCACCGTCAACAGGCTCGCAGTAAACCTGCGGTAATCTCAATTTCGAGAGGAGAAATATGAATAAACTTTCAAAGCTCGCGTTCATTGCAGCTACCGCAGTTATGGCTGCATCCGCTTCGGCACAGTCGGTGCCGGCGTCGCGTCAAGCCGTCAATGACAACTGGGTGAACGGCACGGGCGAATGGGTGTGGATGAACGGCACGAACGAGCTCTGCTGGCGCGATGCGTTCTGGACGCCGGCCACCGCCAACGCGAAGTGCGATGGCGCACTGGTCGCCCAGGCACCGCAGCCGCCGGTCGCTCCGGTCGCTCCGGCCATCACGAGCCAGAAGATCACGTATCAAGCTGACGCACTGTTCGACTTCGACAAGGCAACGCTCAAGCCGCTGGGCAAGCAAAAGCTGGACGAACTGGCTTCGAAGATCGAAGGCATGAACACGGAAGTGGTCGTCGCAACGGGCTACACGGACCGCATCGGTTCGGACAAGTACAACGACCGTCTGTCGCTGCGCCGTGCGCAAGCCGTGAAGTCGTACCTGGTCAGCAAGGGTGTGCCGGCCAACAAGATCTACACGGAAGGCAAGGGCAAGCGCAACCCGGTTACGACTGGCTGCAACCAGAAGAACCGCAAGCAACTCATCGCCTGCCTCGCACCGGACCGCCGCGTGGAAGTCGAAGTGGTTGGTACGCAGCAAGTGCAGAAGACGACCGTTCCGGCAAACTAAGCCGCGGTTTTCGACTGCTTCAAAGCCCCGCTCCGGCGGGGCTTTTTCATTGACGCCCGTCCAGGCGCTCGCTGGCCTCGTGGTCCGCCCGCTTATATACTCGGGGCTGACGCACCGAAGCACCGCCCTCCTCTCGTAGCCCGTTTGCCGACATGACCAACGCCGATCCGCACGAACTCCAGAAATTCAGCGACCTCGCCCACCGTTGGTGGGATCCGAATGCCGAATTCAAACCGCTGCACGACCTGAACCCGGTCCGGCTCGGCTGGATCGACGCGCATGCGCATCTGGCCGGCAAGCGCGCACTCGACATCGGCTGCGGCGGCGGCATCCTGTCCGAATCGATGGCCGGGCTCGGCGCCCAGGTGAAAGGCATCGACCTGTCGACCGAAGCGCTCGGCGTGGCCGACCTGCACAGCCTCGAAAGCGGCATTTCGGTCGATTACGAGGCGATCGCCGCCGAAGCGATCGCCGCGCGCGAACCGGGTACCTACGACGTCGTCACCTGCATGGAAATGCTCGAGCACGTGCCGTCGCCGGGCGATGTCGTGGCTGCGTGCGCGACGCTCGTGAAGCCGGGCGGCTGGGTGTTCTTCTCGACGCTGAACCGCAACCTGAAGTCCTATCTGTTCGCCGTGATCGGCGCCGAGTACATCGCGCAAATGCTGCCGAAGGGCACGCACGATTACGCGCGCTTCATCCGCCCGTCGGAGCTGGCCGGCTTCGTGCGTGCGACGGATCTGCACATCGTCGAGATCAAGGGCATCACGTATCACCCGATCGGCAAGCGCTTCGCGCTGTCGAACGACACCGACATCAACTACCTCGTCGCGTGCCGCCGCGGCGCGTGACTCCCCGACCGGCATGACGACTCCCCTTTCGACCGTGCGGATCGCCGACGAACCGCGCCTGCTGCACTGCGATGCGGTCCTGTTCGACCTGGACGGCACGCTCGCCGACACGGCGCCCGATCTCGCGGCAGCCGTCAACAAGATGCAGCGCGAACGCGGCCTGCCCGAAACGTCGCTCGACGTGTTGCGGCCGCTGGCCTCGGCCGGCGCGCGCGGGCTGCTCGGCGGCGCGTTCGGTATCGACCCGCACACGCCGGGCTACGACGCGATGCGCGACGAGTTCCTCGCCAACTACGCGACCGATCTGTGCGTGCATACCACGCTGTTCCCGGGTATCGGCGACGTGCTCGACGAACTCGATGCGCGCGGCGTGCGCTGGGGCATCGTCACGAACAAGGCGATGCGGCTCACGGCACCGCTCGTCGAGCTGCTCGGCCTCGCGTCGCGCGCCGCATGCGTCGTCGGGGGCGACACAACGCCGCACTCGAAGCCGCATCCGGCCCCGCTGCTGCATGCAGCCGGCCAGCTGACGCTCGCGCCCGCGCGCATCGTCTACGTCGGCGACGACCTGCGCGACATTCAGGCCGGCAGCGCCGCCGGCATGGCCACGGTCGCGGCCGCATACGGCTATTGCGGCGACGGTATCGCGCCGGCCGACTGGCAGGCCCAGCACCTCGTCGACACGACGCAGGAACTGCGGGACCTGCTGCGCGATGTTGGGCTATAATGTTTGATCTTATCCGCGGGGGCGACCTGGTTTCGACAGGGGTTGTGAAGCGGCTAGGGCATGTCGAGGACCCGTCACCTCGTTAATCAATGGGAAAATCGTAACTGCAAACGACGATACGTTCGCACTGGCAGCCTAAGGGCCGCCGTCCTCTGCCTAGTTCACTGACGGGCTAGTGTCGCAAGACCGGTAGCAATACCGACAGAGGTCATTTACGTCAGTTAAGCCCTGTCGGCGTCGCGACGCCAGGGTCGAAAATCTAGCGAATCGCCGTAGTGCAGCGTGTTCGTCCGCGTCGCTGCGGTTAAATCAAAAGACTGGACTAAACATGTAGAACTAGTCGTGGAGCGCTTCTGGACGCGGGTTCGATTCCCGCCGCCTCCACCAAATTCCGCGCTCGTCGCACGAACCCCGCAAGACGCAAGTCTGCGGGGTTTTTTGTTGCCGACGAAACGCACTCCGATCCCTTCCAAAAAAGCGCCCAGCCACGGGCGGGCCGGGCGGAATGCCGCCGGCGTTCCGGCGACAGGAGGTGACGGATGTTCTGCCGCGCCCGCGGCATCATCGCTTGCGCGGGGCAGCGGCCGGCCCGGCGGTCAGGCGTCGCGCCTGCCCGCACCGGGCGATGTACGACTTAGCTGCCGCGATACAGCGACTTCATTTCTTCCGCGCTGGCCGGGCGCACGCCCATCGCACGCGAACCCGATGCCGATGCGCCCTGTGCCTGCGCACCGTAGCCGCTGACGTCGGCGCCTTGCGCTTGCGCCAGTGCACTGCGCTGCTGCTCCGCGATACGCGCCGTTGCGGCCTGGATCGCTTCCGGATAATGCGGATCTTCGCCACGGGCGGAGTTGTAACCGGCCTGCTGGAGCTGAACCAGTTCGGCACGGACCTGCGCACGGGTGATCGTCGAACCCGACTGGGCGAACGACACGACCGGGGCAACGAGAGCGGCAGCAACGACAACAGCTTGAACGAGCGACTTCATGATGACCTACCTCCAGGTTTGTCTGATTCGGCGGTGAACACGTTGATCAGCGCCGACAAACCGAAGTTTATGTAGGTGGATGCTTAAGAATAAGGCAGGTTTCAGGAAGACATCCTTCCTGATTTACGGGTTAACCCTGAATCACCGTCGATATGGCAATGCGGGCGAACGGTCGCTTGGTCCGTCCCCGCATTGCAGGAAATGCCTGCCCCAAAGCACGAGCCCCGCGAAGCGGCAGGCTTCGCGGGGCTCGAACAAAGCGGAACGGGCGCAATCGGTTGTCAGTTGATCCTGCTGCTGTCCTGAAGACAGGCGCCCCGCCCGGGCGCAAACACACAGCCTGCGCGTTACCGGCTATCCATCGGGCACTTCAGGTTGCAGCCGTTCGGATCGCCCAGGTCCCCCTTGCGGCGCAATGCCGACTTCTTGCTGCCCTGGTATTTCTGCGACGGCGCCGACGCCGCGAAAGGCATCTGCGGATGTTCGTTCAGGCGAAACTGTTCGCTCAGGATCCCGCCGGGCACACCCGGGGAATTCTGCGCGAACGCAAACGGCGAAGCGACGACCAGCAGCCCCGCGGTCAACGCTGCCGCGGCAAGGGGAACGGAAAATTTCATGGCGGATGACGCCTGAACGGCGTGCTTGTTGGAACGTTGATCAAGCGGCAAGCGTAGCGCAAATCCCCCACTGCTGCAGCGCGGTTCGATCGCGTCTTCGTTACCGGAAATTGCCGTCAGACGCGCTCGCGCCGTCGCTGCCGGCCAGCCCGGTCGCGATGCACTCCAGCGCGCCGCACGCGGCCGGATCGTAGCCGTCGAGATGCGCGACCCGTTCGACGAACCGTGCGTCGCGCAGCAGCGCCAGCACGTCGGCGAGCGGCCGCACATCGAGCCGGGCGCGCTCGCAGGCGAAGTAATAGTCCTCGTCGACGACCGGAATGAAGTCGAGCCCGAAATGACGGGCGGCCGGCTCGACACCGAAACCGAGATCGGCCATGCCGCTCGCGACGAACGCCGCGATCGCCGAATGCGTGAGTTCGGCCGACGCATAGCCGTCGATGCGCTCCGGATCGATGCCGATCGCGCGCAACGCGAGATCCAGCAGCATGCGCGTGCCCGACCCCGGCTGGCGATTGACGAAGCGGATGTCGTTGCGTGCCAGATCCGCCAGCCCGCGGACCTGCTTCGGATTGCCGCGCGGGACGAACAGCCCCTGCTGGCGGCGCGTCAGATGAATCAGCACGTGGCGCGTGTCGTCGAGCCAGGGCCGGTAGATTTGCGCGCACTGCGCGCGAAACGCGCCGCGCGGCAAATGAAAGCCGGCGAGATCGCATTCGCCGCGGACGAGCGCCTGCACGGCCTCGACGCTCTCGCGATACTTGATGTCGACGGCCGCCTGCGCATCGACGAGCGCGGAGACGAGCGCCGCGACCGCGTAACCGTGCGACGCATGAATGCGCACGGCGCCATCGCGCTGCGCGAGCCGCCGGTTGAGCTCGCTGGCCACCTCCGCCGCCAGCGTACGCAGGTTCCCGTCGAGGCGGCTGCGCGCCAGACGCTGCGCATCGACGACCGCCTGCCCGAGCGCCGACAGCGTCGAACCCTTGCCGCGTGCGGTTTCGATCAATTCCCCGCCGATGCACGACTCCAGCGCGCGCAGCATGCCCCACGCGTGCCGATACGACAGTCCCTTCGCTTGCGCGGCCTGCGCAATGCTGCCCGTATCGGCCACGAGCTCTAGCAGCGGCGCGACGTCGGACAGACTGGCCGAACGGCCTTCGGTGTCGCGTACGGTCAGATACGCGTCGCATTCGATTCGAATCAATTATGCACTCCGATTTCCTATTGCGACCGCGAAATCTTCCGCTTATCGTTGGTCGAAATCAATCAGAACGAAGTCCCGATGCGCACTATATGAATTTCGAGCGCATATGAGACTTTGGAGGAGCATAACCGATGTCCCCGAATTCCCCTGCGCCCGACGCGCTCGTCGGGCGCCATGCGCGCGCCGGCCGGTCGCTCGTCGCGATCCTGCATGCGATCCAGGACGACGCGGGCTACGTGCCGCCGGGCTGCGTCGCGCCGCTCGCCAAAGCGCTGAACCTGTCGCGCGCGGAAGTGCACGGCGTGCTGACCTACTACCACCATTTCCGCACCGCGCCGCCCGCGCGCGTGACGATCCAGATGTGCCGTGCCGAAGCGTGCCGCAGCATGGGCTGCGAAACGCTCGCCGCTCATGCGGAAGCCCGCACGGGCTGCCGGTTCGACGCCGCGCACGGCGATGCCGCCGCGCCCCACGCGCCGGACGACGTCGCGCTCGAATCGGTCTACTGCCTCGGGCTATGTGCGCAATCGCCGTCGATGACGGTCAACGGCGTGCTCCACGCGAAGGTCACGCCGGAGAAGTTCGACGCGCTGCTGGCCGACGCGGTCGCCCACACGCAGGAGCTGGCATGACGACCCGCATCTACGTTCCGCGCGATTCGTCCGCGCTCGCGCTCGGCGCCGACGCGCTCGCCGCCGCGATCGTGGCCGAAGCCGAACGGCGCGGCGTCGCGATCGAACTGGTTCGCAACGGTTCGCGCGGGCTGCTGTGGCTCGAACCGCTCGTCGAGGTCGGGACGGCCGCGGGCCGCGTCGGCTATGCGAACCTGTCGGCCGCCGACGTGCCCGCCCTGTTCGACGCCAACTGGCTCGACGGCGGCACGCATCCGAGCAGTGTCGGCCTCGTCGACGCACTGCCCTACCTCGCCCGTCAGCAGCGACTCACGTTCGCGCGCATCGGCCTGACCGATCCGCTGTCGATCGACGACTATCTGCAACACGGCGGCCTCGCCGGCCTGAAGAACGCACTGGCGCTCGACGGCGATGCCGCCTGCGAAACGCTGATCGAATCGGGGCTGCGCGGCCGCGGCGGCGCGGCATTCCCGGCCGGCATCAAGTGGCGTACCGTGCGGCAAGCACGCGCCGCGCAGAAATACATCGTCTGCAACGCGGACGAAGGCGATTCGGGCACGTTCTCCGACCGCCTGCTGATGGAGTGCGATCCGTACTGCCTGATCGAAGGAATGATCATCGCGGGCGTCGCCACCGGCGCGACGGTCGGCTACATCTACGTGCGCAGCGAATACCCGCACGCGATCGCCACGCTCGAAGCCGCGATCGTCCGCGCGCGTGAAGCCGGCTGGCTCGGCGAACACGTGCTCGGCTCCGCGCATGCGTTCGAGCTGCACGTCGCGAAAGGCGCGGGCTCGTACGTGTGCGGCGAGGAAACGGCGCTGCTCGAATCGCTCGAGGGCAAGCGCGGCGTCGTGCGCGCGAAGCCGCCGCTGCCCGCGCTCGCGGGCCTGTTCGGCCAGCCGACCGTCATCAACAACGTGATCACGCTCGCGACGGCGCCGGTGATCTTCGCGCGCGGCGCCGCGTTCTATCGCGATTACGGGATGGGCCGCTCGCGCGGCACGCTGCCGTTCCAGCTGGCAGGCAACATCCGTCACGGCGGCCTCGTCGAGCTTGCGTTCGGCGTCACGCTGCGCGAGCTGCTGTTCGACTTCGGCGGCGGCACGGCCAGCGGCCGGCCGGCCCGCGCCGCGCAGGTCGGCGGCCCGCTCGGCACCTACCTGCCCGACCATCAGTGGGACGTGCCGCTCGACTACGAGGCGTACACGGCGATCGGCGCGGTCGTCGGCCACGGCGGCATCGTGCTGCACGACGACACGTCGAATCTCGCCGAGCTGGCCGAATACGCGATGAAGTTCTGCGCGATCGAATCGTGCGGCAAGTGCACGCCGTGCCGGATCGGTTCGACGCGCGGCGTCGAGACGATCGCGCGGATTCGCGACGGCGACACGTCGGAGCGGCAGGTCACGCTGTTGCGCGACCTGTGCGACACGATGCTCGCCGGTTCGCTGTGCGCGATGGGCGGCATGACGCCGTACCCGGTGCTGTCCGCGCTCGACCATTTCCCCGAAGATTTCGGGCTCGCAGCCGGCAAGGATGCCGCGTCGAGCCCGGTCAAGGCTGCGGCCTGACCCAGAAGGAGCCCTGCATGTCCCTCGACACGAACAACGTCCGCCAAGGCGGCTGCGGCTCGGGCCAATGCGCGTGCAAGAGCGCCGCGCAGGCGCGCGCATTCGACCCATTCGACGAGAGCGCCGCGCAGGCGCGCGCATTCGACCCATTCGACGAAACCGACTACGGCACGCCGCAACGGCATGCCGACACCGACGTCACGCTCGAAATCGACGGCCAGCCGGTCACGGTGCCGGCCGGCACGTCGGTGATGCGCGCGGCGATCGAAGCCGGCGTCAACGTCCCGAAGCTCTGCGCGACCGATTCGCTCGAACCGTTCGGCTCGTGCCGGCTGTGCCTCGTCGAGATCGAAGGCCGGCGCGGCTATCCGGCGTCGTGCACGACGCCCGCCGAGGCCGGCATGA
The DNA here is from genome assembly GCF_015712265.1 of Burkholderia sp. 9777_1386. NCBI lineage: Bacteria > Pseudomonadati > Pseudomonadota > Betaproteobacteria > Burkholderiales > Burkholderiaceae > Burkholderia > Burkholderia sp. 9777_1386. The sequence continues at coordinate 119,354 of NZ_JACCQB010000010.1, forward strand.
AGGTGCGCACGCAGTCGGACCGGCTGCAGTCGCTGCGCCGCAACGTGATGGAGCTGTACATCTCCGACCATCCGCTCGACTGCCTCACCTGCCCCGCCAATGGCGATTGCGAGCTGCAGGACATGGCCGGCGTGGTCGGGCTGCGCGAAGTGCGCTACGGCTTCGATGGCGCGAATCACCTGAAGGACACGAAGGACGAATCGAATCCGTACTTCACGTACGATCCGTCGAAGTGCATCGTCTGCAACCGCTGCGTGCGCGCGTGCGAGGAAACGCAGGGCACGTTCGCGCTGACGATCGCCGCGCGCGGCTTCGAATCGCGCGTCGCCGCCGGCGAAAGCGAATCGTTCATGGCATCGGAATGCGTGTCGTGCGGCGCGTGCGTCGCCGCCTGCCCGACGGCCACGCTGCAGGAAAAATCCGTCGTGCAGCTCGGCCAGGCCGAACACTCGGTCGTCACGACCTGCGCGTACTGCGGCGTCGGCTGCTCGTTCAAGGCCGAGATGAAGGGTACGCAGGTCGTGCGCATGACGCCGCACAAGAACGGTCTCGCGAACGAAGGCCACGCCTGCGTGAAGGGACGTTTCGCGTGGGGCTATGCGACGCACAAGGACCGCATCACGAAGCCGATGATCCGCGAGAAGATCACCGACCCGTGGCGCGAAGTGAGCTGGGACGAAGCCCTCACCTACGCGGCGACGCAATTCCGCAAGCTGCAGCAGAAATACGGCCGCGATTCGATCGGCGGCATCACGTCGTCGCGCTGCACGAACGAGGAAACCTATCTCGTGCAGAAGCTCGTGCGCGCCGCGTTCGGCAACAACAACGTCGATACCTGCGCACGCGTGTGCCACTCGCCGACCGGCTATGGCCTCAAGACGACGCTCGGTGAATCGGCCGGCACGCAGACGTTCGCATCGGTCGGCCAGGCCGACGTGATCGTCGTGATGGGCGCGAACCCGACCGACGGCCATCCGGTATTCGGCTCGCGACTGAAACGGCGCGTACGCGAAGGCGCGAAGCTGATCGTGATCGACCCGCGCCGCATCGACGTCGTCGACGGTCCGCACGTGAAGGCCACGCACCACCTGCAGTTGCGCCCGGGCACCAACGTCGCGATCGTCAATGCGCTGGCGCACGTGATCGTCACCGAAGGGCTGGTGGCCGACGCATTCGTCGCCGAGCGGTGCGAGACGCGCGCGTTCGAGCAATGGCGCGACTTCGTCGCGCAGGCCGACAATTCGCCCGAGGCGACCGCCGACGTGACGGGCGTGCCGGCCGAGTTAGTGCGCGAGGCCGCGCGCCTCTATGCGACGGGCGGCAACGCCGCGATCTACTACGGGCTGGGCGTCACCGAACACGCGCAGGGCTCGACGACGGTGATGGGCATCGCCAACCTCGCGATGGTGACCGGCAACGTCGGCCGCGAAGGCGTCGGCGTCAATCCGCTGCGCGGCCAGAACAACGTGCAGGGTTCGTGCGACATGGGCTCGTTCCCGCACGAATTGCCCGGCTACCGGCACATCGGCGACACGGTCGTGCGCACGCAGTTCGAGCAGGCGTGGTCGGCCACGCTGCAGCCGGAGCCGGGGCTGCGCATCCCGAACATGTTCGACGCGGCGCTCGACGGCAGCTTCAAGGGGCTCTACTGCCAGGGCGAGGACATCGTCCAGTCGGACCCGAACACGCAGCACGTCGCGGCCGCACTGTCCGCGATGGAATGCATCGTCGTGCAGGACATCTTCCTGAACGAAACCGCGAAATACGCGCACGTGCTGCTGCCGGGCTCGACGTTCCTCGAGAAGGACGGCACGTTCACGAATGCGGAACGCCGGATCTCGCGCGTGCGCAAGGTGATGCCGCCGCTCGCGGGCTACGCGGACTGGGAAGTCACGCTGCTGCTGTCGCAGGCGCTCGGCTACGACATGCACTACACGCATCCGTCGGAAATCATGGACGAGATCGCGCGGCTCACGCCGACCTTCTCGGGCGTGTCGTACGAGAAGCTCGACGCGCTCGGCAGCATTCAATGGCCGTGCAACGAACAGGCGCCGGACGGCACGCCGACCATGCACATCGACACGTTCGTGCGCGGCAAGGGCCGGTTCGTGATCACCAAGTTCATTCCGACGCCGGAGAAGGTCACGCAGCGCTATCCGCTGATCCTGACGACGGGCCGCATCCTGTCGCAATACAACGTCGGCGCGCAGACGCGCCGGACCGAGAACGTTCAGTGGCATGAAGAGGATCGCCTCGAGATCCATCCGCACGACGCGGAAGATCGCGGGATCCGGACCGGCGACTGGGTCGGCATCGAGTCGCGTGCCGGTCAGACCGTGTTGCGCGCGCGGGTGTCCGACCGCATGCAGCCGGGCGTCGTGTACACGACGTTCCACTTCCCTGAATCGGGGGCGAACGTGATCACGACGGACAGTTCCGACTGGGCGACGAACTGCCCCGAATACAAGGTGACGGCCGTGCAGGTGATGCCGGTTGCGCAACCGTCCGACTGGCAGCGCTCGTATGCGCGCTTCAACACGGAGCAGCTCGACCTGCTCGAGCGCCGCGCCGCCGCGCCGGCCGCCGTGACGACAGGCAAGTGAGGCAACCATGGACAACGACCACCTGATCGACATGGCCAACCAGATCGGCGCATTCTTCGAATCGATGCCCGATCGCGGCGAAGCGCTGACCGGGATCGCCGAGCATATCCGGCGCTTCTGGGAGCCGCGGATGCGTCGCGCATTCCTCGCCGCGCTCGACGATCCGTCGAGCGAAGCCGGGCAACGCGCGGCGCCGATCGTGCGCGACGCGATCGCCGCGCATCGCGCGGCGATCGTCCCCGCGGCGGCGGCGGCCTGAGCGCGGCTACGCGGACACCGACATGCCCGCGAACCAGCTTTCGCAGTGGCGCAGCAACGCGTTCGCGTCGGTTGCCGTACGCCCGCGCGCGGCGACATAGCCGTCGGGCCGCAGCAGATAGAACGACGGCCGCGAGCGGCCGTATTCCTGCGCGAGCCCCGCCGCCCCGTCGCCTTCGGCATCGGCGACACGCCACACGCGCACCGCTTCCGGCATGATCCGCTCGAGCCCCTGCACGAGCACCTGCGCGTCGGCCGAGATCGGCGGTACCTCGCCGGCGTCGGTATTCACCGGCTCTTCCAGCAGCAACAGCGTGAAGCTCGCCGGATCGTGAAGATCGTATAGCCGCGCCGTGCCGGGCGCGCGACCGAGCGGCCCGTCGAGCACGTGCACGAGTGCATCGGGCGCGCGTTCGCCGGCGCGCGGGCCGCCGTCGAGCACGCGCTCGAGCGTGAGCGGACTCTTCCGGTACTGCACGCCGAGCTCGCTGACCGTGCGCCTGACCGCGTCGCGCATCGGCCCGAACGACGCCAGCAGCGGCACGACATGATCGCGCAGCAGCTTCATCGCGCCGCGCTCGGCTCCGACGACCTGCGTGACGAAACCGGTCTGCCGCAACACGTCGCGCTCGATCGGGTGGCGCTCCGCGTGATACGTGTCGAGCAATCGCTCGGGCGCGCCTGCACGGAGGACGCGGGCGAGCTTCCAGCCCAGGTTGAACGCCTCCTGGATGCCGGTGTTCATGCCCTGCGCGCCGGCCGGACTGTGGACGTGCGCGGCGTCGCCCGCGAAGAACACGCGGCCGTGACGCAGCCGGTCGACCATCCGGCTGTGCAGGTGGAAATAGGACGACCATGCAAGATCGCTCGGCGCGATCGATGCGCCGACGCGCGCGCGGATGATCGCGTCGCATTCGTCGAGCGACGGCGCCGGCGCGTCAGGCGACGCATCGCTGCCGGGCGGCCGGTCCGCGACGAGCCGGTAACGACCGCCCCCCATCGGAAACAGGCCCGCGATGCCCGCGGATGTCGTAAACAGGCGGATCTCTTCGTCCGGCCAGTCGGGTATCGCCGCGAAATCGGCAAGCAGGAACGTCTGTTCGAACGCATGCCCGGCAAAGCCCAGGCCGAGCAGATGCCTGACCGTGCTGTGCGCGCCGTCGGCCGCAATCAGGTACGACGGCGTGAACGACTCGTCGCGGCCGTCGGCGCGGCGAAGCGTCACGTCGAGCGACGTGCCGCCCGCGTCGCAGGCGGTCAGCGTCGTACCGCGCTCGACGCTCACGCCCATCCCGGCCAGATGCTCGGCGAGGAGCCGCTCGGTGATGCTCTGGTCGAGGAACATCAGATACGGATAGCGCGTTTGCAGCGGATCGAAATCGAGCCGCGCGATCACGCGGCCGTCGGCATGCAGCTCGGCCGCATGCGCGCGATGACCGAGCGCGAGAAACGGCTCGACCGCGCGATGCTGCTCCAGCAGTTCGAGCGTGCGCGCCTGGATGCCGATCGCACGCGAAAACGGCGCGGGCGCGACGAGACGATCGATGAGGCGCACCGGCACGTGGGCCCGCGCGAGGCTCATCGCCGCGGCAAGGCCGGTCGGTCCCGCGCCGACGATCAGCACGGGCGGGATATCGGACAGTGTGTCAGCCATGAGGACCTCGATGACACGCGATCATGCAAGTCTACGCCGCTCCGCGTGACGGGGCCATATGCCGACCGGCCGATCCGCGGCCCCGCCGCGCGGTGTGGGAAAATACGCGCTTTCCGCCAGTTTTCGCGTCATGGATTCCGCATTCGACCAGGCATACGCCGCACACCGTGCGGGCCGCCTCGCCGAGGCCGAGCACGGCTATCGCAACGCGCTCGCCTCCAACCCCGCTGACGCCGACGCGCTGCACCTGTTCGGCGTGCTGCGGCACCAGCAGGGCCAGCACGCCGAGGCGGCCGATCTCGTCGGCCGCGCCGTCGCGCTGCGTCCGGACGATGCGGCGCTGCAGCTCAATCTCGGCAACGCGCTGAAAGCGCTCGGCCGGCTCGACGAAGCGATCGACCGCTTTCGCAACGCGCTGACGCTCGCGCCCGAATTTCCGCTCGCGCACTACAACCTCGGCAACGCGTATGCGGCGCTGCAGCGCCACGACGATGCGATCGACGCCTTCCGCCGCGCGCTGCGGCTCACGCCCGACGACGCGTCGATCCACAACAATCTCGGCAACGCGCTGAACGCGCTCGGCCGCCACGACGACGCGCTCGCCGCGTTCGGTCGCGCGCTCGAGCTCCGGCCCGGGCACGCGGGCGCGCACAACAACCTCGCGATGGCGCTGAACGCGATGGGGCGCGCCGACGATGCGATCGCACACTTCCAGGCCGCGATCGCCGCGCAGCCGCGGTTCGTCGCCGCGCATTTCAATCTCGGCAATACGTTCGATGCGGTCGGCCGGCATGCCGAGGCGGCCGCGGCATTCGAAGCCGCGCTCGCGCTGCATCCGCCGTTTCCGCTCGCGCTGTTCGGGCTTGCGAATGCGCTCTGCGCGCAGGCGCGCCACCGCGACGCGCTGCCCTACTACGAACGCGCCGTCGGGCTCGATCCGTCGTTCGGGCTCGCGTGGCTGAATCTCGGCAACGCGCATCACGCGCTCTGCGCGCACGAGATGGCGCTGCGCGCATACGACCAGGCGCTGCGCGTCGCGCCCGATCTCACGCTCGCGCGGCTGCACCGCGCGGTCACGCTGCTGACGCTGCGCGACTTCACGCGCGGCCTGCCCGCCTACGAAGCGCGCCACGAGACGCCCGGCGCGACGCCGCTCGGCACGCTGCCGCGCTGGCAGGGCGAGCCGATTGCGTCGCGCACGCTGCTGATCCGCGCGGAACAGGGGTTCGGCGACACACTGCAGTTCGTCCGCTTCGTGCCGCTGGTCCGCGCACGCTGCGCGCGCGTCGTCCTCGAAGTCCAGCCGGAGCTCGTCGCGCTGCTGGCGCCGGCTGCGTCGCGCTGGCGCGTGACGCTCGTCGCGCAGGGCGCCGCGAAGCCGCCTGCCGCGGACGTCGCCTGCACGCTGATGAGCCTGCCGTTCCTGCTCGGGCTTCAGCCGGACGACATCGCCGGCTCGCGCTACCTCGACGCCCCCGACGGCGCCCGCCGGCGCTTTCGCGGCTCGCTCGGCGGGCAGTCGAAGCGCAAGTTCGGCCTGGCCTGGTCGGGACGCCGCCAGGCGCAGGAAAACCGCTCGATGCCGTTCGACGCGCTCGCGCCGCTGCTCGCGCTGCCGGACATCGACTGGATCGTGCTGCAGCCCGCGCTCGACGACGACGAACGGACGCGCGTCGACGCGCATCCGCGCGTGCATCGTCTCGACGGCCGGCTGAACGACTTTGCCGATACGGCCGCGCTGATCGAGCGCCTCGACGGCGTCGTCACGATCGACACGGCGGTCGCGCACCTCGCGGGCGCGCTCGGCAAGCCACTGTGGGTCATGTTGCCGTTCGCAGCCGACTGGCGCTGGTTCACCGGCGACGACTGCCCGTGGTATCCGCGGGCCAGGATCGCGCGCCAGCCTGCACCGGGCGCGTGGCGCGACGTGGCGGCCGCGGTGGCCGACCTGCTGCGCGAAGCATGACCGCAAACGAAACAGGGAGCGCATCGCGCTCCCTGTTTCGATGTGATGCGCGGCCGACGCCGCGCGCTAGCCCTGCCGCCGTCAGACCGACTTGTACTGGTTGCGCGCGTCGGCCGTGCGGTACAGCACGAGCGTCGCGATCAAGCCGCAGATCGCGGCCACGCTCAACCACAGCCCCGGCGCCGCCTTGTTGCCCGTCTGGTGGATCAGCAGCGTCGAGATCGCCGGTGTGAAGCCGCCGATCGTCGTGGCCAGGCTGTACGCGAGCGAAAAGCCGGCCGTACGCACGTCGGCCGGCATCACTTCGGTCAACGCGACGACCATCGCCCCGTTGTACGACGCGTACAGGAACGACAGCCACAGCTCGACCGCGAGCAGCCGCAGGAACGACGGATCGCCGACGAGCCACAGCACGGCCGGGTAAGCCGACAGCAGCGTCAGCACGGTGAACGCGATCAGCACCGGGCGGCGGCCGATGCGGTCGGACAACGCACCGGACAGCGGCAGCCACACGAGGTTCGAGATCCCGACGCAGACGGTCACGATCAGCGCATCGAGCGACGACAGGTGCAGCACTTCCTTGCCGAAGGTCGGCGTATAGGCGGTAATCATGTAGAACGACACCGTCGTCATGATCACCATCCCCATGCCGGCCACCACGACGCCCCAGTTGTCGAGCATCGAGCGCATGATCTCGCCCATCGTCGGACGGTGACGCTTCGCCAGGAATTCGTCGGTCTCCTTCAGCGACCGGCGGATCAGGAACAGGAACGGCACGATCAGGCAGCCGATCAGGAACGGAATGCGCCAGCCCCACGCGGTCATTTCCTCGACCGGCAGCGCGCGGTTCAGCACGACACCGACGAACGCGGCGAACACGACGGCCACCTGCTGGCTGCCCGACTGCCACGACGTATAGAACCCCTTGTGCCCCTTCGTCGCGATTTCCGACAGGTAGACCGACACGCCGCCGAGCTCGACGCCCGCCGAAAAGCCCTGCAACAGCCGGCCGAGCAGCACGAGCACCGGCGCGAGCACGCCGATCGTCGCATAGCCCGGTATCGCGGCCACCGTGAGCGTGCCGATCGCCATCAGCCCGAGCGTCAGGATCAGCCCCTTGCGGCGACCGTGATGGTCGATGTACGCGCCGAGCACGATCGCGCCGACCGGCCGCATCAGGAAACCCGCGCCGAATACCGACAGCGACAGCATCAGCGATGCAAAGGCGTTGCCGCTCGGAAAGTACGTTTTCGCGATAGCCGACGCGTAATACCCGTAGACCATGAAGTCGTACATTTCCAGGAAATTGCCGCTGACGACCCGGAAGACGGTGCGGACTTTCGATTCCTGCGCGATGGCAGGGGACGCTGTGGACATGTTTTCTCGCTCAGCTCGGATGGCGCGAATACCGCGCCGCATGAATCCGGCGATGCGCGACGCGCCGGGTTGACCCGCGCGCACGGGCATCGCTGCCCGCCGACGGCACGGCGCGTAACGACGCGCCGCCGGCATGATTCGCGAATCATGCCACGCCAGGCCGACATTTGCCTTGTGGCGCGCCCGTCCCGGCTGTCGCGGCACCCACCTCGTACCAGTCGCCCTCAAACGGGCACAAGAATCAGATTGATCTGATCGACCTGCCTTCGCCGGCTGACCACAATGTCACGATTTGCAACGACATTTCCGCGGCGCGCCGGCACGGTTGCCCGTATCGCACGGTGTACCCCTTTCATGACCCCATCGCCCCTCGTCCCGATCGAAGGCGCGCTCGCCCGCCCGCGCGTCAATCCGCTCGATCACGTCCCGCCGTTCGGCCGCGAATGGCGGTTTCTCGGCGCACCCGGCGCACGGCCCGGCAAGCACGGCCTCGCGACCCTGACGACGTCCTGCGTCGATGTCGGCCGGCCGCACCGCACATGCCGGTGGCAACCGCTACCGGCGGCCGCGCTGCCGGCTTCGGGCGGGCGGGCTGTCGCGCCGGCTGCGGCCCCCGCCCGGCGGTTGCGCCATCCCGCGCGCCGCCCTCGCGACCGGCGCGCGATGTACGCGGTCTGCTGGAGCATCGGCGCGCTCGGCATCATCGGCTGGCTGATCGGCACGTACGACCCGCCGGCGGGTTTCGGGCCCGTGCATGCGATTCAAGCGACCGGCCGTACGTCCGATCACGTCACGACATCGACCGGCTCGATACGTGTCGCCTCGGCACAGCCGGATACATCGACGCGCGTCATGCCGCAGCACAAGATGGCGACGCCCGTCGCGCACACGGTCGAATCACCGCCAGCCAGGCACCGCGTCGCGCTTCGACCGGCAACGCTTCACCCGCAAGCGACGGCCGACGTGCGGCACGTCACGCCTGCTTCACCACGTCGAGCAACCGGCCTGCGCACAACGAAGTCACCGACCCGCACACCGGTCGTGCCGCGGCTCGCTGCGCATCCGCCGATCCTGCGCGACGCGGCCAGCACCGGCACACGCGATCGACTCGCTCCACCGCCGCGCATCGCCAACACGCGCGATGCACGCGGCTCGCTCGACGATCCGGCCACGTTGATCGCAATGGCGAACGCGCTGCGCGCCACGCAGCCGGCCCGCCCGGCACACCCGAGCGCGGCCGGTTTCGACTGGACGTCGCAACTGTCGCACCGCCGCGTGACCGACACGCCGGACGCGTTCACGCACTGACGCCCGCGCAATAAAAAACCCGGCGAAGATCGCTTCGCCGGGCTTTCGCTCGTCTCGCTCCGTCCGTTCGACGAACCGTTACTTGTGCGCGGGCAGCCCCGTCTCGGTCTGTCTCTCGAGTTGCCGCACCTGCTCCTGCAGATCGCGCAACTGCAACTGCGCAGCCCGCTTCTCGACCTGCAGCGCCTGCGCCTGCTCCTGCGCCGACTTCTGCCGCTGCGCGACTTCGGCCTGCTGGCTGCGCGCGACGCTCAGATCGGCCTGCAACTGTTGCGCACGATTCGCCTGCAGCGCGATCACGCGCTCGAGAAATGCCTTCTGCGCCTGCAACTCGGTCCGGCGGATCTCGATATCGGCGAGCTGCGCGGTCTGCTGCACGAAGTTCGCGTACACCGTCTCCGCGCGATTCTTTTCCTGCGAACGGATCACGCGCCACAGGTTCTTGTCCTGGAACAGCGCGACGTAATACGTCATCTCGCGCGGATCGAACATCAGGCTCGCGCCGTAGCTGCCGTTGTACGTGGTGCGCATCTCGACAATCCGGCCGTCGTGCAGCATCTGCGTCAGCTCGGCGACGTTGCCTTGCGCGGCGGCGTCCATCGCGACCGCGCCCGATGCCGCCGATGACGCGCCGCCGCTCAGGCTCGTGACCGCCGGACGCGTGCCGGCAACAGGTGCGCTCGCGTCGGCGGACCAGGCCGCGCCCGCTTGCGCGCAGGCAACCAGCGCAACGATCCACGTTGCGCATCGTGCAGGGGAAAAGTTTCGGAAAACCAACGTCAGACTCCGGCGAACGAATCGGAACTCGCGATTATCGTTCAAAACGAAACGGCCGCATCTCGAATTTATCGGGATGCGGCCGGCCTTCGTGCAACACGGAAAATGCGGCGTGCTACAGACGCGTTTCACGCGCCGCGCGCAGGAACGCATCGAGCAGCGGCGTGCAATCGAGCAGTTCCGAGCCGCCCGCGCGATGGAACTCCGGATGCCACTGCACGCCGACGACGAACGGCGAGCGCCGATGGCGAATGCCTTCGATGATTCCATCGCCGGCCGATACGGCCTCGATGTTCAGATCGCGGCCGAGATCGCGGATCGCCTGGTGGTGAATCGAGTTGACGATCGCTTCGCTGCGTCCCGGGAACATGCTCGCGAGCGTCGACGAGTCGGGGAAGCGGATCGCGTGACGATGCTGGTCGTAATGCTCGCTCACGTGCGCATTCGCGGTCGGCACGTCGGTGGCGATGTCCTGGTACAACGAGCCGCCGAACGCGACGTTGATCAGCTGGCAGCCGCGACACACGCCGAGCACGGGTTTGCCGGACTCGACGAATTCGTGCAGCAACTCGAGCTCGTACATGTCGCGCACGCGATCGCCGGGCCATTCGGGACGCGCATCCGACGCCGCGTAGGTCTGCGGCGACACGTCGGCGCCGCCTTGCAGCAGCAGGCCGTCGAGATGCTTCGCGTAATCGCGCAGGCGGATGTTGCTCGGATGGATCATGCCTTGATGGCCGACGGTCGGAATCATGAACACGAGCACGTCGCGCGACATCACCCAGTGAGCGATCGATTCCTCGAGATACTGCAGCGTCTTGCCGCGCAGCCCCTTCGCGCCCGGCTCCGGATGGAAGATCCGCGCCGACACGCCGATGCGCAGCGTGCGCTGCGTGATGCGCTGGCCGGCGCGGTCGAACAGCCGCCGCGCGCGCGCCGCGACGATCCGGCCGAACACCGACCACGGCGTGTCGCTCTGCTTCAGGTAGGCCGGCGGCGCATTCTGCGCGTTCGCGGGCGGCGGCCGCGGCGTGTCGAAATCGGGCTGCGCGCCGAATCCGGGCGGCGGCGCGCCGGGCTTCGGCGGCGCGGCTGCGGCAGCGCCATCGCCTACGGCGCCTGCCGCACCGGGCGCGCCCGGTTCGGATGCGGCCGTGACGGGCGACGCGCCGTCGTCGGCGACGTTGTGCGCGGCGGCCTGCGTGGCCGGCGCATCGGGCGTTTTCGCCGGATCGGGACGGGGGGAATCGGAAGAAGCGGAAGAGGTGCCGGGCAGACCGGCCGGGGAAGGCGTGGTTTCGCTCATGACGATGGTCTGGTACGTCGCTCGCGCGTATGGATTGACGAAGATTCATTATGCTTCAGTGCACGATCGCGCGGCAAACCTGCAACATCCTGTCGATATTGTTGCAAGTCGGTGGCAAGTCGTGCCGCGGGGCGGTTCCGCTCACGCGCCGGCACCGGCTTGCCCGATATCTTCCCCAGTGGACATCCGTGATATATCACAATAATATCCAGAGATCGTCCACGCTTTCCGAGCCTCCGCGTCATGATCGCGCCCCCTCCGGCCCCGCTGCCGCCGCCCGCATGAGTACGCTGATCGACGTCGCACGCGACCGCCCCGCCGCATCGCCGGCCAGCCTTGCCGACCGCGCGTACGCGCTGATCCAGCGGGACATCATCACGATGCGCCTGAAGCCGGGCGCCGCGCTCAACGAAGCCGACCTCGTCGCGCGCACCGGGATCGGCCGCACGCCGGTGCACCAGGCCGTGCATCGGCTCGTGCTCGAAGGGCTGCTGTCCGTGATGCCGCGCAAGGGCCTGATGGTGCAGCCGCTGTCGCTCGACGACATCGTCGCGGTGATCGACGTGCGGCGCATCAACGAAGCGCACTGCGCCGAACTCGCCGCGCGCCATGCGACACCCGACGATCTCGCGCACCTGGCCGCGCTGCTCGACGACGGGCAGGCCTGCGTCGACACGCACGACGTCGAAGGCATGATGGAGCTCGACCGCGCGTTTCACCAGACGATCGCCGCGGCCGCGCGCAATGCGGTGCTCGCCGACATCCTGCGCGCGCTGCACGAGCGCTCGCTGCGCTTCTGGTTCGTCACGCTGTCCGAACCGCACCATCTCGCCGACGTCCAGCACGAGCACCGCGCGCTGTTCGACCGGCTGTCCGCCCGCGACGCCGCCGGTGCGCGCGCAGCCGTCGAAAGCCACATCGATTCGTTCCGCTCCACGCTTGTCCAACATCTTCGCCCCTGAGCCGCCATGACCACTTTCACGCCGTTCCCCCCGCTCGCCCAGCTCGCCGCCGACCTCGCCGCCGGCCGGACCACGAGCCGCGCGCTCGTCGACACCGCGCTCGACCGGATCGCCGATCCGGCGGGCCAGGGCGCGGTCGTCTTCACCGAAGTCGATGCCGACAACGCCCGCGCGGCCGCCGACGCCCACGACCGGCTGCGCGCCGCGGGCACCCTGCTGTCGCCGCTCGCGGGCATTCCGGTATCGGTCAAGGACCTGTTCGACGTCGCGGGCCAGGTGACGCGCGCGGGCTCGCGCGTGCTCGACGGCGCACCGGCCGCGCGCACCGATGCGGTCGCCGTCGCGCGGCTCAAGCGCGCGGGCGCGGTGCTGGTCGGCCGCACCAACATGAGCGAATTCGCGTTCTCGGGGCTCGGGCTGAATCCGCACTTCGGCAATCCGCGCTCGCCGTACCACCGCGACGTGCCGGGCGACGCGCGGATTTCGGGCGGCTCGTCGTCGGGGGCGGCCGCGTCGGTCGCCGACGGGATGGCCGCCGTCGCACTCGGCACCGACACCGGCGGCTCGATCCGCATCCCGGCCGCGCTGTGCGGGCTCACGGGCTTCAAGCCGACCGCGAGCCGGATCCCGACGCAAGGCGGCGTGCCGCTGTCGACGACGCTCGACTCGTTCGGCCCGATCGGCCTCACGGTCGCGTGCTGCGCGCTCGTCGACCGGATGCTGGCGGGGCTCGAGCCGCACGTGCCGGCCGCCCGGCCGCTCGAAGGCGTACGGCTCGGCGTGCTGACGAACTACGTGACGGACGGCGTCGATGCCGACGTCGCGGCCGCGCTCGACACCGCGCTCAAGCATCTGGAAGCCGCCGGCGCGATCGTCACCGACGTGCGCTTCCCCGCGCTCGACCGGCTGCCGGAGATCAACCGTTTCGGCTTCTCGCCGATCGAGGCGTACGCGTGGCATCGTCCGCTGCTCGCCACGCATCGCGACCAGTACGACCCGCGCGTGCTGACGCGGATCCTGAAGGGCGAACCCGCGAGCGCCGCCGACTATCTCGACCTGCTCGCCGCGCGTGCCGCGATGCTCGACGAAGCCGCGCACACGGTCTGGTCGCGCTTCGACGCGCTCGTCGCGCCGACGGTGCCGGTCGTGCCGCCGCGCATCGCCGAACTCGAAACGGACGACGACGCGTTCACGCGCACCAACGCGCTGATCCTGCGCAACCCGAGCGCGTTCAACTTCCTCGATGCGTGCGGGCTGTCGCTGCCGTGCCATCCGCGCGACGCGGCGCCGGTCGGCCTGATGCTCGCGGCGGCGCCGCATCGCGACGACGCGCTGCTCGCGATCGGCCAGTCGGTCGAGGCCGTGCTGAACACGATCCGCTGACCGCGCCCGCCGATCGTCGGCGGACCGAGCGCGGTGCGGCAGGGTGCCGCACGCGCGCTGTCAGTTTCGTGCCAGACCGTTCGCGCTAAAATCGCGCGATTGTTTTCCGGACCGACCGACGAGGAACCCCGCCGACATGAACGACTACACGCTTGCACTACGCCGCGAACGCCGCCTGCTGATGCTGCTCGGATGGGTGTGCATCGCCCTGCTGGCCGGCGCGCTGTACCTGCAGTACGTGAAGAACGAAGACCCGTGCCCGCTGTGCATCATCCAGCGCTACTTCTTCTGCGCGATCGGGATCTTCGCGTTCCTGGCCGCCGGGATCCGCAACTGGCGCGGCGTCTGGGTGCTCGAGCTGCTGATCGCGATCGCCGCGGCCGGCGGTGTCGGCACGGCCGCACGGCACCTGTCGATCCAGATGAATCCGGGCTTCAGCTGCGGCTTCGACACGCTGCAGCCGATCGTCGACAGCCTGCCGCCCGCGCAGTGGTTCCCCGGCATGTTCAAGGTCGCCGGGCTGTGCGAGACCGTCTACCCGCCGATCTTCGGCATCCTGCTGCCCGGCTGGGCGCTGATGGGCTTCGCCGTGATCCTGGTCGCGGTCGTCGCGAGCCTCTGGCGCCATCGCCGCAAGCTCGCGGGCTGACCGGCCGGCCGCGTTTTGGCCCATGGCCTGCGCGGCCCCGCCGAACGGGCCGCGCGCCGCCGGCAAGTCGTCGCCCGGCTGCAGCCGACGCCTCCGGCGGCCCTGCCCGGCCGCCGCGCGTAAACACCTACCCCGCCGTCGCCTGGATTTCCGGGCGAGCGCGTGTCGCGCGATTGCCGCGCCCCCGCCCCGCCACGCATGCGTTTCGGCCCGATGTGCATGCATCGGTCCCCCGATCCCGCGCGGCGGGCCTATGATCGACATGATCGCCTCCTGATAGCCCGGATCACCGCCCGGCCATGTTCCGGCCGCGTGGCGATGCTATCTTCGGGACTGGATGGCGATCTACGTGCGCGAGGCCAGGCGGTCTCACCGCTCCCTGCGTAACGCGCGCCCGATCCGCAATGTCGACTGGATTCATCATGACAACGCAAACCATCCGCATCCGTCACCCTCATGGCGTCCGCGCGTCCGGCGGCGCCGTACGCGCACGCCGTCAGTCCGCGGCCACCGCACGGCATCGGCCCTGCAGCCGGCCGGCCCCGCTCCCGTCCGTCCTCGTTGCCGCCGCGCCCGCCAGCCCGCGCCGCGTGTCGTGCCGCGTCGTCCCGAACGGAGCGTGCTGATGGAAGCCTGGCTCGGCGATCTGCAGCAACTGCTCGCGCACGGCGAAGCGGCCGTGCTCGTGACGGTCGCGCACACCGACGGCTCCGCGCCGCGCGAAGCCGGCACCAAGATGCTCGTCACGCGCGACACGGCCCGCCATACGATCGGCGGCGGTCATCTGGAATGGAAGGCGATCGAGATCGCGCGGCACCTGCTGAAGGACGGCGCGCACGTGCCGCACGCCCGCCGGCTCGAGCGGCTCGCGCTCGGCCCGAGTCTCGGCCAGTGCTGCGGCGGCGCCGTGGTGCTCGCGTTCGAGCGGCTCGACGTCGGCGATCTCGGCTGGATCATGTCGCTCGCGAAGCGCGTCGCGGCCGGCGCCGCGACCGTGCGTAGCGTATCATTCGGCCCCTCGCCGGGCGCGCCGCTGTTGAGCGAGCCCGAATCGGAAGCCGCGCGTGCCGACTGCCTGCTGTGGGAAACCGGCGGCGTATCGCTGATGACCGAGACGATCGCGCCGTATGCGTTCCCGGTCGTGCTGTTCGGCGCCGGGCACATCGGCACCGCGCTCGTGAAGGTGCTGGCGACGCTGCCGTGCCAGGTGCGCTGGATCGACCGGCCCGATGCGGTGTTCCCGCCGGCCGACGCGCTCGCCGGTATCGGCAACCTCGTGATCGACGCGGCTGCGTCCCCGGCGGACGCGGTCGACGCCGCGCCACCGCAGTCCTACTTCGTCGTGATGACGCACGACCATGCACTCGATTTCGTGCTGGCCGAGCGCATCCTGCGACGCGGCGACTATGCGTACTTCGGGATGACCGGCTCGCACACGAAGCGCGTGCAGTTCGATCACCGGCTCGCCGCGATCGGCATCGACCCGGCCCAGGTCGCGCGGATGCGCTGCCCGATCGGTGTCGAAGGCATCATCGACAAGGCGCCCGAAGTGATTGCGATCTCGGTGGCCGCGCAGTTGCTGCAGGCCGTCGAGGCGAATGCGTCCGCGCAGGCTTCCCCTACCTACTGACCGACCAAGAACGACGCCATGACCCCGACATTCAAGGACAAGATTGCCCGCGCGCCGAAAGCGGAGCTGCACATCCACATCGAAGGCTCGCTCGAGCCCGAACTGATCTTCGCGCTCGCGCAGCGCAACGGCGTGAAGCTCGCCTACGACTCGATCGATGCGCTGCGCGCCGCGTACGCGTTCACCGACCTGCAATCGTTCCTCGACATCTACTACGCCGGCGCGAGCGTGCTGCTCACCGAGCAGGATTTCTACGACATGACGGCCGCGTACTGCGAACGCGCGCTCGCCGACAACGTCGTCCACACCGAACTGTTCTTCGACCCGCAGACGCACACCGAGCGCGGCGTGCCGATCGAGACGGTCGTCGCGGGCATCGAGCGCGCGCTCGCCGATGCCGAACGACGCGGGCTGTCGAGCAAGCTGATCCTGTGCTTCCTGCGCCACCTGTCGGAAGAGGATGCGCTCGCGACGTTCGAATCCGCGTTGCCGCTGTTCGAACGCTATCGTCATCGCCTGATCGGCGTGGGCCTCGATTCGTCCGAGCTCGGCCATCCGCCGACGAAGTTCGCGCGCGTGTTCGAAAAGGCCCGTGCACTCGGGCTGAAGCTCGTCGCGCATGCGGGCGAGGAAGGCCCGCCCGCCTACATCTACGAAGCGCTCGACGTGCTGAAGGTCGACCGGATCGACCACGGCGTGCGCAGCATCGAGGATGCCGCGCTCGTCGAACGCCTCGCCCGATCGCGCACGGCGCTCACCGTCTGCCCGCTGTCGAACCTGAAGCTGTGCGTGTTCGACGACATGGCGAAGCACACGCTGAAGGCGCTGCTCGACCGCGGCGTCGCGGTGACGATCAACTCCGACGATCCGGCCTATTTCGGCGGCTACGTCAATGAAAACTACTTCGCGACGGCCGAAGGGCTGCAACTCACGGATGCCGAAGTCCATGCGGTGATCCGCAACGGCTTCGAGGCGTCGTTCATCGAACCGGCGCAGCGCGACGCACTGTACGCGCGCCTCGACGCGTACTGGCAGGCCGCGTGACGGCCCGCATCGAGGAACGCTAGACAGATGAAACACGGCAACGGCATCCGCTTCGCGCTCACCGGTCCGGCCTGGCCCCGGGCCGGTGGGCTGCGTGCATGCGGCGCGACGGCGCCGTGTGTCGGCGCTTGTGCGCACCGGCCGTCGCGGCTTGCCGTGCCGTTCGCCGCCGCACCGGATGCGGGTGCAACGGCCGCGAGGTGCGCGGGCAACCACTTGCGGGCGGCTTCGGCCGCCACGTTCGCCCATGCCATCGCCGCCGGCCGCGCCGCACGCCGCGTGCCGCTGCCGCTCGCGACGCACCGTCCCGCCGCCGTGCTGCGCCGATCGCTTTCTTCTGTTCGCCTTACCTTGATGCAGGACCATTCGTCATGACGCAAACCGCTTTCCGTTCCCAGCTGCTGACCTTCAACGGCGACCCGGCGCAATCGAGCCAGGCCGCGAACCACGAGACCGACGGGCTCCTGATCGTCGACGACGGCAAGGTCGTCGCGATCGGCCCGTATGCGGCGCTCGCCGCGACGCTCGCGCGCGATGCGGTGGTCCACGACCTGCGCGACAAGCTGATCGTGCCCGGCTTCATCGACACGCACATCCACTATCCGCAGACGGACATGATCGCGTCGCCGGCGCCGGGCCTGTTGCCGTGGCTCGACAAGTACACGTTCCCGACCGAGCGCCAGTTCGGCGACCCCGAGCATGCGCGTGAAGTCGCCGACTTCTTCGTCGACGAACTGCTTGCGTGCGGCACGACGAGCGCACTCGTCTACTGCACGGTGCACAAGCAATCGGCCGATGCACTGTTCGCCGCAAGCGACGCGCGCGACCTGCGGATGATCGCGGGCAAGGTGCTGATGGACCGCAACTGCCCCGAATTCCTGCGCGACACCGCGCAGTCGGGCTATGACGACAGCGCCGAGCTGATCGACCGCTGGCACGGCAAGGGCCGCCAGATGTACGCGCTCACGCCGCGCTTCGCGCCGACGTCGACCGAGGCGCAGCTCGAGGCGTGCGGCGAACTCGCGCGCCGCCATCCGGACGTGTTCGTGCAGAGCCACGTCGCGGAAAACGTCGACGAGGTGAAATGGGTGGCCGAGCTGTTCCCCGGCCATCGCAGCTATCTCGACATCTACGACCGCTACGGGCTGCTGCGTCCGCGCGCGGTGTACGGTCACTGCATCCACCTCGACGACGAGGATCGCCGCCGGATGGCCGAGACGCGCACCGTCGTCGCGCACTGCCCGACGTCGAACTTCTTCCTCGGCAGCGGGCTGTTCGACTTCGACAAGGCCGGCGAATACGACGTGCCCGTCACGCTCGCGACCGACGTCGGCGGCGGCACGTCGTTCTCGATGCTGCAGACGATGAACGAGGCGCACAAGGTCGCGCGGCTGTCGGGCCATCACCTGACCGCCACGCGGATGTTCTGGCTCGCGACGGCCGGCGCCGCGCAGGCGCTCGACCTCGCCGACACGGTCGGCACGCTCAAGCCGCGCACCGAAGCCGACTTCGTCGTGCTCGATCCGCAGGCGACGCCGCTGCTCGCGCGCCGTACGAAGCGCGCGGAGTCGCTCGAGGAACTGCTGTTCGCGTTCGCGCTGCTCGGCGACGACCGCGCGGTATACCGCACCTACGCGGCCGGCGAGCTCGTGCACGAACGCGGCGCCGCGCGCCGCCCGGCCGCCGCGTAACGACCCGCGGCCGGCACGTTCCGACACGCGCGGCAGCTTCGCCGCCGTGCATGTCGGCAATCGAAGCCGCTTCAGTGCGCCGCACGGCGGCCCGGCTGCTTTCCGGCGCGCAACGCGCCGTGCTAGAATGCGCCGCTCATTGGGGAGTAGCCGCTCCGCTCGATGTCCCGCGCCCCCGGCGCGCATCGTGACGGAGGCGTCCGTCAACAGACTTGGCCGTTCGGCCATGGCGGACGCAGCCACGTTGGCCTGGCGAGACCGATGGTTCACTGCGCGCCGCATCAGGGCCCGGCGCGCGGTGGATCGTCGCTCGCACGCACAACAACGGCCCGCGGAACCCCATTCGTGTCTCAAGCCTTCCTGATCTCCGCCGGCGCCGTCGCCCTCGCTGAAATCGGCGACAAGACCCAACTGCTTTCCCTCGTGCTGGCCGCGCGCTATCGCAAGCCGGTGCCGATCATTCTCGGCGTGCTCGTCGCGACGCTCGTCAACCATGGTTTCGCCGGCGCGCTCGGCGAATGGCTGGGCGCGCTCGTCACGCCGTCGATCATGCGCTGGGCGCTCGCGTTCTCGTTCATCGCGATGGGGCTGTGGATTCTCGTACCGGACAAGCTCGACGAGGACGAAGCCAATGCGACCCGCTCGCGGCTCGGCGTGTTCGGCGCGACGCTCGTCGCGTTCTTCCTCGCGGAAATGGGCGACAAGACGCAGATCGCGACCGTCGCGCTGGCCGCGCGCTTCCAGGACTACATCGGCGTCGTGGCCGGCACGACGTTCGGGATGATGCTCGCGAACGTGCCGGCGATCCTGCTCGGCGACCGCTTCGCGCACCGTCTGCCGACGAAGCTCGTGCACGGGATCGCAGCCGTGCTGTTCGTCGTACTCGGCGCGCTGGCGCTGCTGGGTATCGGGGTCTGACGGAAAGGAAAGTGGCCGGCGCGACCGGGCGGCCGCGCCGGAGTGGATGCCGCTTTACTTCGCGACGGCCGCGCCCGAGGCGGGCGCCGCCGGCACCGCGCGCTCGTTGGCGGCCGGCGCCGCCGGCCCGCCGCGCTTGTCGACCGGCAGCCGAACCGAGCGGACCGCGCCGTTCGACAACGGGAAATCGGCGAGCGCGCTGCGCGCGAGGAACGGCATCGCGTACAGCAGCGTGCCGTTGTCGCCGGTCGTGCGCGCGGACACGTTGTAGACCTCCTTGCCCGTCGCGCGCTCGGTGATGCGGATACCGAGCATGTAGTCGAATACCTGGTACGTCTGCGCGACATAGCCGGCCGGCATCGGCCCCCAGGGCCCCCACGGGCCCCAGGGATTCCACGGCCCGCGCCGCCAGTACGGCCCGGGCGCGAACCACGGATCGTAGTAGACCGGCTGCGGCACCGTCACGAGATCGCTGCCGACCGCATAGGTCAGCCCGACGAGATAGCGGGCCTGCGACTGCGGCACCTGCCGGAACGCGTACGCGGACAGCTCGTTCGCGACGATCGGCTCGTAGGTCGACTGCTCGATGCTGTTCTTCTGCGCGTCCGTGCGCGTGAACGCATAGGTGCGCGTCGCGTCGCTGCCGCTCCAGTCGGAGAAGGCCGTGACCTGGGTGGTCACGTAGCTGGTGCAGCCGGTCAGCAGCGCGACGCACAGCGCCGCCGCCCAGCCCGCACCGCGAAAAATCCAATCGCGTTTCATGTTGATCCTCGTCGATCCGTCACCCGTTCGTCGCACCGCGCGAACCACAACGGGATGCCGATAATACGCGGACTGGCGGAAGCGGTAAAAAGTTCGCCCGACACGCAGCCGCAAGCCTTTGTACAATGGCCCGGTTCGCCTGGCCCGCGCGACGGGCCCGTCCCCCACTCCACCGATCTCGACGACCATGTCCGACAACGCCTCCTCCACCGTGATCCGCCGCGCCGACTACACGCCGCCGGCCTTCCTCATCGATTCCGTCGCACTCGAATTCGATCTCGCCCCGGCCCGCACGATCGTCAGGAATACGATGCGCGTGCGCCGCAATCCGGATGCCGCGCCCGCGCCACACCTGGAACTGATGGGCGAGGCGCTCGAATTCCTCGGTGCGCGGCTGGATGGCGCACCGCACGGCGCGGTGCGCGCGCACGAGCACGGGCTGACCGTCGAGAACGTACCCGACACGTTCGAGCTGACGCTCGAAAGCGCGTGCGCCCCCGACCAGAATACGACGCTGTCGGGCCTCTACGTGTCGAGCGGCAACTTCTTCACGCAGTGCGAAGCCGAAGGCTTTCGCCGCATCACCTACTTCCTCGACCGCCCCGACGTGATGGCGTCGTACGTCGTCACGTTGCGTGCCGACAAGGCCGCGTACCCGGTGCTGCTGTCGAACGGCAACCTCGTCGATTCGGGCGACCTGCCCGACGGCCGCCACTTCGCGAAATGGGAAGACCCGTTCCGCAAGCCGAGCTATCTGTTCGCGCTGGTCGCGGGCAAGCTCGTCGCGATCGAGGAAACGATCACCACCGGCTCCGGCAAGGAAAAGCTGCTGCAGGTGTGGGTCGAACCGGCCGATCTCGACAAGACGCGTCACGCGATGGATTCGCTGATCCACTCGATCCGCTGGGACGAAAAGCGCTTCGGCCTCGAGCTCGATCTCGACCGCTTCATGATCGTCGCGGTCGGCGACTTCAACATGGGCGCGATGGAGAACAAGGGGCTCAACATCTTCAACACGAAGTACGTGCTGGCGAACCCCGAGACCGCGACCGACACCGATTTCGCGAACATCGAGTCGGTGGTCGGCCACGAGTACTTCCACAACTGGACCGGCAACCGCGTGACCTGCCGCGACTGGTTCCAGTTGAGCCTGAAGGAAGGCCTGACGGTGTTCCGCGACCAGGAGTTCTCGGCCGACATGGCCGCGGGCGACGCGGTCGAATCGGCGGCCCGCGCGGTCAAGCGCATCGAGGACGTGCGCGTGCTGCGCCAGCTGCAGTTCGCGGAGGACGCGGGCCCGATGGCGCACCCGGTGCGCCCGGAGAGCTACGTCGAGATCAACAACTTCTACACGATGACGGTCTACGAGAAAGGCTCGGAAGTCGTGCGGATGTACCAGACGCTGTTCGGCCGCGACGGCTTCCGCAAGGGGATGGACCTCTACTTCAAGCGCCACGACGGCCACGCGGTGACCTGCGATGACTTCCGTCACGCGATGGCCGACGCGAACGGACGCGACCTCGCGCAGTTCGAGCGCTGGTACAGCCAGGCCGGCACGCCGCGCGTGTCGGTGCGCACCGCGTACGACGCGGCCGCACGCCGCTATACGGTCACGCTCGCGCAGGGCTACGGCGACGCGTCGCCGGCCGCGCGCGAAACGCAGCAGGGGCCGCTCCTGATCCCGTTCGCGATCGGCCTGATCGGCCGCGACGGCCGTGACCTGCCGCTGCGTCTCGACGGCGAAGCCGCTGCATCGGGCACGACGCGCGTGCTGGAGTTCACCGACACCGAGCAGACCTTCACGTTCGTCGACGTGCCGGAAGCGCCGCTGCCGTCGCTGCTGCGCAACTTCTCGTCGCCGGTGATCGTCGAGTACGACTACAGCGACGACGATCTCGCGTTCCTGCTCGCGCACGACAGCGATCCGTTCAACCGCTGGGAGGCCGGCCAGCGCCTCGCGACGCGCGCGCTGCTGACGCTCGCCGCGCGGGCGGCCGCCAACGCGCCGCTCACGCTCGGCGAGAACTTCGTCGCCGCGTTCCACCGCGTATTGACCGATGAAAGCCTGTCGCCGGCGTTCCGCGAACTCGCGCTGACCCTGCCGTCGGAAACCTATCTCGCCGATCAGATGGCCGAGGCCGATCCGGCCGCCGTGCATCGCGCGCGCCAGTTCGTGCGCCGCCAGCTCGCGACCGCGCTGCGCGCCGACTGGCTCGCTACGTACGAGCAGCACCAGACGCCCGGCGCCTACGAGCCGACGCCTGAAGCCTCGGGCCGCCGCGCGCTGAAGAACCTCGCGCTCGCGTATCTGGCCGAACTCGACGATCCGGCCGATGCGGTACGCCTCGCCACGGCCCAGTACGACGCGGCGAACAACATGACCGATCGCGCGGCTGCGCTCGGCGCGCTGCTGTCCGCGGCCGCCGCGGGCGCGAACGGGCCGGCCGAGCACGCGCTCGACGACTTCTACCGCCGCTTCGAGAAGGAAGCGCTCGTGATCGACAAGTGGTTCGCGATGCAGGCGGCGCAACGCGGTACGCCCGCGCAGCCGACGCTCGCGAAGGTGCGCAAGCTGCTCGCGCACCCGGCGTTCAATCTGAAGAATCCGAATCGCGCGCGCTCGCTGATCTTCAGCTTCTGCGCGGCCAATCCCGCGCAATTCCACGCGGCGGACGGTTCGGGCTACGCGTTCTGGGCCGAACAGGTGCTCGCGCTCGACGCGATCAACCCGCAGGTCGCCGCACGCCTCGCGCGCTCGCTCGAACTGTGGCGCCGCTTCACGCCGGCGCTGCGCGACCGGATGCGCGAAGCGCTCGAACAGGTCGCGGCCGGCGCGAAATCGCGTGACGTGCGCGAGATCGTCGAGAAGGCGCTCGCGTAACTTGCGCGTTCGACCTGTCGCGTCCGCGCGATCGAGCCGGTGCCGCCTCACGCGGCGCCGGCTTTTTTATTGCACGAGCACGGCTGCAACCGCACGCGCTCGCGGGGTCGGACCGCTCGGGCGGCCACCGCGGCGAGGCGCACCCCGCCCGGCGTCGCCGCCCGATACCGCGCCGCTTCGGCCACCCGGCCATGTAACCGGACGAAAAAAGCCGGCGGCACCGGAGGCGCGACGGGTAAAATTGCGGCCATTCAAGGATTCTTTGGCCTTTCGGAGTCTGTCATGTCCATTGCCCGCCGCACCACGCTGTCGAAGTTCCTGATCGAACAGCAACGTGAGACCAACAACCTCCCCGCCGACCTGCGCCTGCTGATCGAAGTCGTCGCCCGCGCGTGCAAGGCGATCAGCTACAACGTGTCGAAGGGCGCGCTCGGCGAAGCGCTCGGCACCGCCGGCAGCGAGAACGTCCAGGGCGAAGTGCAGAAGAAGCTCGACATCCTGTCGAACGAAATCCTGCTCGACGCGAACGAATGGGGTGGCAACCTCGCCGCGATGGCGTCGGAAGAAATGGAAACGTTCTTCCCGATCCCGGCGAACTACCCGCGCGGCGAATACCTGCTCGTGTTCGATCCGCTCGACGGCTCGTCGAACATCGACGTGAACGTGTCGATCGGCACGATCTTCTCGGTGCTGCGCTGCCCGGACGGCAAGCAGGCGACCGAGGAATCGTTCCTGCAACCCGGCACGCAGCAGGTCGCGGCCGGCTACGCCGTCTACGGCCCGCAGACGGTGTTCGTGCTGACGACCGGCAACGGCGTGAACTGCTTCACGCTCGACCGCGAAGTCGGCTCGTGGGTGCTCACGCAGAGCAACATGCAGATCCCGGCCGACACGCGCGAATACGCGATCAACGCATCGAACGCGCGCCACTGGTACGACCCGGTCAAGCGCTACGTCGACGAGCTGAACGCCGGCAAGGACGGCCCGCGCGGCGACAACTTCAACATGCGCTGGATCGCGTCGATGGTGGCCGACGTGCACCGGATCCTGAATCGCGGCGGCATCTTCATGTACCCGGCCGACAAGCGCACGCCCGATCGTCCGGGCAAGCTGCGCCTGATGTACGAAGCGAACCCGATGTCGTTCATCGTCGAACAGGCAGGCGGCGCCGCGACGACCGGCACGCAGCGCATCATGGAAGTGCAGCCGACCGGCCTGCACCAGCGCGTGCCCGTGTTCCTCGGTTCGAAGAACGAAGTCGAGCGCGTGACCGGCTATCACGACGAAGCAAAATAATTGCACTGCAGCACTGGACGAGGGTGCGAGACATCAGTACAATCGCGCCTTCGCGATGTGGCCCTAACGGGTTGCATCGCAGTGAAGTGAAAGCGGAAAGTCCGCCGGATCGAGGGTTTCGCGAAGCAGCCGCAGCAAGCTGAAAAAATTTCGCAAAACCTATTGCCAAGATCGCGGATTTCACCATATAATTTCATTTCTCTGCTGCCGGTGTAGCTCAGTTGGTAGAGCAGCGCATTCGTAATGCGAAGGTCGTAGGTTCGACTCCTATCTCCGGCACCAAGACATAAAGGTCTGACAAGCATCGCTTGTCAGACCTTTTCTCTTTTCCGGCGCCGAAATCGTGCGCCCGTCCGCTTTCCGACTCACCCTCGTTTGCGGGCATCTCCCGACTCCCGCGTCACGTCCCGCCGATTACAATCGCCGGACCATTCCGCCCTCTCCCCGCACCATGCGCACCTGGCGTCTCGAGCGACCGGCTTTCTCCGCGCAACTGGACGTGTCCCGCGCGACGCGCCTCGTCGCCGCGATCGGCGGCAACGAGCCCGACGCGTTCGCCGGCGAAATCCTGAGGCTGTTCGACGATGCACTGTCGATTACGCAGTGCACGATCTTCGCGTACGAGTTCGGCAACCGCCCGCGCACGCTGTCCGTCGCCGATCATCGCGGCGGCCGCTATCTGCGCGACGTCGCCGACACGTACGCGCGACACTTCTACGCACTCGACGGCAACCAGCCGATCGTCTCGGCCGCCTGGCGCGGCACGCACCGGCACGGCGTGCTGCTGCACCAGCAGGCCGGCGACGAAATCGATCACGAAGCGTATCGCGCGGCGTGCTATCGCGGCCCCGACGTGTCCGACCGGCTCGCGTTGCTGATGCAGCCCGACGATGCAACCTGGCTGTCGATCAACCTGTATCGCGCGCATCGCAGCGGCGCATTCCAGCCGCGCGAGATCGCGACGATCGAGGCGCTCGCGCCGCTGATCGCGCAGGCCGCCAAGCATCACTACGCGCTGGCCGGCGCGGCGCAGATCGGCATCCCGCAGCGCATGCTCGCGCGACTGCGCCATGCGTGCCCGGCATTGTCGAAGCGCGAACTCGACGTGTTGCGCGGCGTGCTCGAAGGCCAGACCGCGCATGACATCGGCGAGACGATGGGCGTAAAGGCGTCGAGCGTCGTGACCTACCAGAAACGCGCGTATCGGCGCCTCGGCATTTCGAGCCAGCGAGAACTGTTCGCGCTGTGCATGCAGCCCTGAAACGCATCGGCTCGCACCGGGCGTAGCGCGACCGCCGCCGTACCCGAAATGGGGACAACGGCGGCACGACCGGCTTCCATACTGGATCGACCAGCTGCCCACATCGCTTCACCGATGCGGGCACGTCGAACCGGACCACCCTGGAAGCCAACGATGGATATCGACTTCAAGCCCTACCCGTTCGTCGCCGAGCGCCATCCCGCGCATCTGCCGGAGCGTGACGGCGGCATCGACACGCGCCGGCATCGCGTCGCGATCGTCGGCGGCGGCCCCGTGGGCCTCGCCGTCGCGCTCGGCCTCGCGAATCACGGCATCCGCAGCGTGCTGATCGAAGCCGACGATTCGGTCTGCCACGGCAGCCGCGCCATCTGCATCTCGCGCCGCAGCCTCGAGATCGTCGAGCGGCTCGGCGCGCTCGACGATTTCCTGCGCACGGGGCTGCCATGGACCGGCGGCCGCAGTTTCTATCGGCGCGACGAAGTGCTGCATTTCACGATGCCGCAGGACGCGAACCAGAAGCTGCCGCCGATGGTGAATCTCGCGCAATATCACATCGAACAATTCCTGCTCGATGCCGCGCTGCGCCAGCCCGACCTGATCGAGATCCGCTGGCAGACGAAGGTGACCGGCGTGACGCGGCTGCCGGACGGTGTGCGCATCGACGTCGACACGCCGCTCGGCGGCTACGCATTCGATGCCGACTGGGTCGTTGCGTGCGACGGCGGCCGCAGCACGATGCGCGACGCGCTCGGCCTGTCGCTGCGCGGCACGACCTACGAGGGCCGCTACGTGATCGTCGACATCGCGCTCGACAGCGACCGGCCGACCGAACGCCTGGCCTACTTCGATCCGTCGTCGAATCCGGGCTCGACCGTGCTCGTCCACAAGCAGCCCGACAACGTATGGCGGATCGACTACCAGTTGCGTGACGACGAGGATCCCGCAGCGGCCGTGAAGCCGGAGAACGTGATCCCGCGCGTGCAGGACCTGCTCGACATGATGGGCGAGCGCGGCGCGTGGTCGCCCATCTGGATCACGATCTACAAGGCGAACGCGCTGACGCTCGAACGCTACCGGCACGACCGCGTGCTGTTCTGCGGCGATGCCGCGCATCTCGTGCCGATCTTCGGCGTACGCGGCGCGAATTCGGGCATCGACGATGCCGACAATGTCGCGTGGAAGCTCGCGTACGTGATCCGCGGCATCGCGTCGGACGCGCTGCTCGACAGCTACTCGGACGAGCGCGTGTTCGCGGCGCACGAGAACCTGCGCTACGGCACGAAGAGCACCGAGTTCATGGCGCCGCCGTCGTTTGCGTTCGCGCTGATGCGCAAGGCCGTGCTGACGCTCGCGGTCCGGCATCCGGCACTGCGTTCGCTGATCAACCCGCGCCAGACATCGGCCATCGCGTATGCCAGGTCGCCGCTCAACACGGCCGAACGCGACACCTTCGCGGCCGGCCCGGCGCCCGGCACGGTGCTCCCCGAGTGTCCGTTGACGCTGCACGGGGCGCATGGCGACGATACGCACCGCGGCCACCTGACCGATCTCGTCGCGCCGCGCTTCACCGCGTTCTGCTTCACGGCGGACGGCGTGCCCGATCCATCGCTCGCCGCGCTCGAGCCGCGCCTGCAGGCAGCGCACATACCGTTCGCGCTCGTCACGCTCGCCCGGCATGCGGCGACCGTACGGCATCCGGCCTGCCGCGGCCACGACGACGACGGGCGGCTGTTCGACATGTACGGCGCACGCGACGGCACCGTCTATCTCGTGCGTCCGGACGGGCACGTGCTCGGTCGCTGGCACGATGCGCGGGCCGACGACGTGAGCGCCGCACTCGATCGCGCGCTCCATCCGCACGCCTCGATCGAAACCGATCTTCAGGAGACCGCATGATGACGGACACCGAACGCGACACGCTCTACACCGCTCTGTGCCACACGATGACCCGGATCGGTGAAGCCGATGCGTCGCTCTTCCTCGCCCGTTTGGCGCTGCTGTCGATCGAGGCGATCGACGATGCCGCGACCGTCGCGCGGCTGATTGCCGACGCAGCCGACGGACTGCCGGAGGCCACCCTGTCCACGACGACGCACGAGAGATAACGCGTTCGACCGATCAGCCGCAGCGGCGACCCGATTCTTACAAATTCATTTCGCCATGCGTCGCATGCGCACGAATCGTGCCGTACGCAGACAAATCACCTGGAAAATCTGCTTAAGGGTGCATAACATTACTTAACGATTCTGACCCGTCTATCGCGTTACATTGCGTGGGCGGCGCGGCGGTCGCAGCCGCTTTCAACCAGCTTGCGGCGCGCGGCGGCCGGTACGCGGTCATTTCGACTCAACCCAAGGAGAGGACCACCATGACTCATGGCTTGATTATGTGGCTCATCATCGGCGCGATCGCCGGCTGGCTTGCCGGCTTGCTCGTGAAGGGCGGCGGCTTCGGGCTGATCGTCGACATCATCGTCGGGATCGTCGGCGCGGTGATCGGCGGCTGGCTTGCCGGGTTGCTCGGCATCAGCATCGGCAGCGGCTTCATCGGTTCGGTGATCGTCGCGGTCATCGGCGCGGTGATCCTGCTGTTCGTGATCCGGCTATTCAGGCGAGCGGCCTGACGTTTCTCTCCACGCGCCTTCGGGCGCGTTTTCGCATCGGGCCGCCGCGCGGCCGGTTCGCCGCGCGCCGCCCGCTGCGTCACCGCTTCGCGTGCTGCAGCCAGCCGTCGAGCACGTCGGCCGTCAGCAAGCCGCTGCGCGCGTCACGCACGCCCTCGCGCCCGATCCACACGGTGCGCGGCATCTCCCCTCGCCATCCCGCATCGAGCGCCGTTCGCAGCCGCTCGGGCATCGGCTCCGCGTTCGCATACTGCGCGACCTGCGGCGGCAGGTTCATCTGCGCCAGCGCCTGCGCGATCGCCGCACCGTTGTCGTCGTACGCATCCATCGCGACCATCGCGAGCTGCACGTCCGGATGACGGCGCTGCCACGCGACCAGATGCGCGGCGTTCTCGCGACAGTATCCGCAATCGAGCGACCAGATCTCGACCGCCAGCGGCCGCTCGCGCGCCGCCGCGTACAGGCGCGCGACGTCCGCCGCGCACAACGGCTGCAATGCACCGCCGCCCGCCCATGCGGGCAGGCTCGCGAGCACGATGCCGAGCCATGCCATCAGCCGCTTCATTGCGCCCCCTCCACGGCGATCAGCCGATAGCCGTCGTTGCGCGTGCGCCACGACATGTAGATGCGGCCCGCATCGTCGAGCAATTGCGGGTTGTCGCTCGCGCCCGCCGTCGACGCGATCACGCGCGGCGCCGACCAGTGCTCGCCGCGGTCATCCGACCGACGCAGCTTGATCTGCATCGTGTCGCCGTCGAACGCCTTCCAAGCGAGCCACACGACGTCGCCGTGCGCGACGAGCGCCGCATGCGACGCCTGCTCGCCGGGCACCGCGGGATTCGCGCCGAATGCCCACGGTGTCTCGCGCGGCTGGCCATCGGCGCCGATGCGCGAATAGAACACGTCGGCGCGACCGTCGACGACGCCGAACCACGCCACATGTCGCATGCCGTCCGGCGTGATCGCGAGCGCCGGCCCGTGTTCGGGGCACGCCTCGACGTGCCAGTTCGAGAACGTCGCGCGTATCGGCAGGACCGGCTCGGACGCCGATACGGGCAGCACCGCGAGCGCGTGATCGCGGATCTGCCCCGGGAACACGTTGCGCCACACGGCCTCGATGCGCCCGGCCGGATCGATCGCCATCGCGATCCGGCAGCATTCGCAGGTGTGGTCGGTCACCTTGCGCTCGGGATCGAACGACGCGCCGCCGTCGCGTGACACCGCGTAGTAGACGGCCGCGCCTTCGTACGTCTGCCCGGCCGCCTTCGCCGCGACGAGATCACGCTTGTCGATCCATGCGATCGCGATGTTGCCGGCGGGATCGACGGCCATCATGTCGAAGCGGTGCGTAATCGCCTGCCGGTCGCGATGCACGGTCACGGGCACGCTCCACGTCGCGCCGCCGTCGAGCGAGCGCGAGAAGCGCACCATGCCGGTGTACGGCGCATCGAGCGGCATCGACCACGACACGTACACCGCGCGCCCGTCCGGGCTCGTCGCGAGCTTCGGGCGATTCTCGGCGCTCGTGTAGATCGGCTCGGGCATCGCATTGACGGTGACGGGCGCGGACAGCGTGCGCCCGGCGTCGTCGGAATGCGCGACGACGACATGCGCGCCTTCGACCCATGCGACCCACAGCCGATGACGCGCATCGAACGCGGCGCCCGTCGCGAGCGGCTGCTTCTGCTGCGCGGGCGTCGCCTGCATGCTCATGTGCGCGGCGTGCGGATCGGCGGCTTTCGGCACGCCGGACGCATCATGCGCGCCGGCGGTCGAGAGCGCCGCGAGCCACAGCGCGCAGCCCGCCGCGAACGATCTCACAGCGACCATTTCAGTTCTCCATAGAAAGTGCGGCCCGGATACGGGTGAAACGTGTAGTAGCGGCGGTCCGTCAGGTTGTCGATGCCGGCCGACGCGGTCCAGTGACGATCGAAGCGGTAGCGTGCCTTCAGATCGACGACCGTGAACGAGCTCGTGCCGCCGTAGACGTCCGGATTCACGTCGCTGTTGTCCAGCGTGTTGTACTGGCGGCCCGAGTAGCGCACGCCGACGCTCGCGAGCCAGTGCTCGTCGAAGCGATACGACGCGAGCAGGTTCGCGCGCATGCGCGGAATGCGGGGGAAACGCGACCCGACGTAGGCCGGGTTCGCGGCGTCGGCAAGGATCTGCGCGTTGCTCGCCGACACGTTCGCGTCGAGGTTGAGCCCGCGCAGCCCGACGTTCTCGCCGCTGAACGCGAGCTCGACGCCACGCACGCGCACGCGGTCGACGTTCGAGATGTTGGTGACGGTCGTCGCGCCCGACGCCGTCGTCTGGCTGTAGATCGAGTCGCGCAGGTCGCTCTGGAACACGCTGGCGCGCACGACGCCGACGCCCACGTCGCGTTCGGCCGTGAAATCCCAGTCGATCGCCTTTTCGGGCCGCAGGTTCGGATTGTTGTTGACGATCGCGTTGTTCGAAATCGTGCCCTGGAACAGCTCGCCGACCGTCGGAAACCGCGTGCCGGTCGCGAACGACAGCCGGAAGCGCCAGACTTCCGTCGCGTCCCACTGCAGCGCGACTTTCGGCGACAGCGCATTCGCGCTCCGGTCCGCATAGCCGAACGTGCCTTTCGCATTGCCGAGCGCGCCGCCGTACGCATCCCAGCGCTCGTAGCGCAGCCCGAGCGTCGCGAGCCAGTCCGGCGCGAAGCGCCACGCGTCCTGCCCGAACAGCGCCTGCGTGCGCGTGTCGCCACGATAGACGCTCGCGAGCGACGTGGTCGGCCCGGCCAGCCAGTCGGCGGTGTTGTACGTGACGTTGCGCAGGAAGTAGTTGTCGTAGTGATAGCCGAACGTGAACGTATGGCCTTTCACTTCCGGCGCCTCGGCCTTCAGGTCGAGCGTGCGCCAGCCGGTGCCGTCGCCCTGGAACAGCGTGCCGGCCCCACCCTGCACGGTCGAGGCCGCGCGCAGCACGTCGCGCGACACGTCGTACGCGGATACCACGCCCGACAACCGCCAGCCGGAATCGAGCCGGCCGTTCAGCCCAAGCGCGTACAGCCAGTTCTCCTGGTCGCCGCGCTGCGGCGCGAACGCGTTCGGCGCGACGGTCATGTTCTGCCCGCCGATCGACACGTTGCCGCCGTAGACCGGATTGCCCGTCGCATCGCGCAGGAAGGTCTCGCCGTGCTGCCGGTAATGGTTCTCCCAATGCCCGAGCGTCAGCGTCGCATCGACGTGATCGGTGAACGCATAGCCCATCCGGACCGTCTCGTTGAGCTGCTCGGTCCGCTCGATCGTCTGCGCGCCGACGATGGTCCGCGGCTTGCCGTTGGGGCCGATGTCGGTCGCGGCGCCCGTCACGGGCACGGCGGCGCCCAGCCTCGGGTTGTAGGCCGAAGCGGGGCTCGCATACTGCATCGGCTGGCCGTTGTTCTCCAGCCGGTCGAGCGACAGCGCGAACCAGAACCGGCCGACGCGGTTCGCGATCCGCGCGGTCTGGTGATTGCCGCCGAGGCTATCGGCAAAGCCGTAGCCGTCGTGGTAGCGCTGCGTGAAAAACTGCGTCGACAGCGACGCCTCGAGCTGTTCCGGGCGGCGCGTGGTGAGCAGCACGGTCGAGCCGATCGAATTGCCCGGATACAGCGCGGAAAAGGGGCCATAGAGCACGTCGACGCGCGCGATGTCGTCGGGCGGAATCAGCGACCAGCGCGGCGGGTACGCGTAGCTCGACCCGAGCAGGTTCGACAGCAGCACGCCGTCGGCATAGACGAGCCCGCGCGCGCTCTGCAGTTCGTTGAAGTCGCGGCCCGCGAAGATGCTGTTGCGGTCACCGATGTAGCGCTTGCGGACCATCAGGTTCGGCGCGTACTTCAGCGCGTCCTCGGTGGTGACGTTGGTGTGCGCATCGATCTGCTCGCGGGTGATCGACGTGACGACGGCCGGCGTATCCGGGTCGACCGGTTGCCGCTGCGCGGTCACGCTGACGGCGCTCAGCGTGTCGCCGGCCGGTGTGGCCGATGCCGCGACACCGGCGGAAGCCGGCGTGGCGATGGCGGAACGATCGGCGCCGCCGCCGCGGGCGGCCTCGGCGCGTGCATCGTCGGTCGAAGCCGCGTGAGCGGCCGGCCATGCGAAAGCGGTCGCGCATGCGAGCGCGAGCCGGCCGCGCGACGGCCGCGCGGCAAAGGTAGACGACATGAGTGAATTCCTGAAAACGTGATCGGACGCCGCCGGACACGGGTGCGCGAGCCGCGCACGAACGACGCGACGCGCGGACCGGGGCCGCGGGCGGCTCGCGCGCCACCAGGGCGCGCGGACGACATCAATCAGATCGGGAGGTTTTCAGGCGGGGCGCGCGGCTGCGCGAGACGGATGCCCTTGCGGGGTACATCGGGAACGACCGGCGCGGCCACCCGATACGCGAACGTCCGCACGAAGCCCGGCATCGCGGGCAGGCTCGTGCCCAGCGCGACGTTCGCCGCGAAGCCGGGGCAGTACACGCAGTGCGGGACGCCGGCATGGTCGAACGACGACGTGTCGCGGTCGTCGCCCGCTTGTGCGAGCACGACCTGACGGGCGCCCGCTGCACTGCACAACTCGAGCGTGAGCGCGCCGGAGCCGCTCGACGCGAGACGCGCGTAGCCGACGACGGGCGACAGTACGTTCAGTACCAGCGCCAGCCATACGAGGCCGATCCATCGCGTCGTTCGTCTCATCGCGGTCCAGGAAAAAGTGCGCGCAAGTATAACAAGCGGCCCGATTGTTGCCGATCGTGCAGCGTGCAATACCGGGCATCGCACCGCGCGCCGGAGCGCATGTGCCGTTAATACAACAGAGACAAAATCTAACGATTCGCCGCTGGCATAAATCCGAGCGCGAGGTTGATAATCATTGAACCTGCTGGAGAAACGATCATGGACGAAAGACCCACTCGCATGCCACCGCCCGAGCAAGTGATGAGCCCGGATCCGGAACCCGTCGGCGTGGAATTCCTCGCCGAGCTGCCCGAGCACGTTCGGGCATTCTTCGACGAGCAGCACAAGTTGTACTCGCCGAAGTGAACGTCAGTTCGGTTCTGTAACCGCCACGTGTCGATCATCGCTATCGTGCGGTTCATCCGTGCGCTTCGCGCGCAATTCGCCTCGCACCCGGGCCGCAACAGCCTGACGGTGCCGGATCAGCTCGCCTGATTCTCCTGTCGCGACGCTACGCCGCGCGACTGTCTTCGTCTATCCTTCTGGTTTTCCACGTCCGGCCCGCCCGGGTCTCCCGATCGTTCCGATGAAGCAAGCCATTCGTGCCAGCCTCGCTGTCGCCGCGCTCGGCGTCGCCCTCCTTTCGTCTCCGCATCCCGCCCTGGCAGACGGCGACGACACCGCCCTCACCAACATCGTGGCGCTCGCGTCGCAACGCCTCGCGCTCGCCGAACCGGTCGCGCGCTGGAAATGGGCGAATCACAAGGCCATCGAGGACCGGCCGCGCGAAGCGGCCCTGCTCACGGCGGTCGAACAGCGCGCCGTTCAGGCCGGCATCGATCCCGCGTTCGCCCGTACGTTCTTCGAGGACCAGATCACGGCGAGCAAGGACGTGCAGAACGCACTGTTCGCGACCTGGCGCACGACGCGGCCGCCGGAAGGCACACCGCCCGATCTCGCCGCCAGCACGCGGCCGGCGCTCGATCGGCTGACGCAGAAAATGCTGACCGGTCTCGCGCAGGTCGCCCCGCTACGCGAGGCGCCCGATTGCCAGGCGCGGCTCGCGCGCAGTATCGCGAACTGGAAGACGCTCACCCGCTACGATTCCACGCAGACGCAGGCACTCGATACCGCGCTGTCGCACGTCTGCTCCGCCGGCGGAGCCAGCGCGATCGGCTGACGCGCCGTGGCGCTCAATCCGCCGGCGTGAGCGCCATGAGCGGAATCACCTGCAGGCCGCGCGCGAGATGCGTCTGCAGCAGGCGATGGGTGAAGGGTTCGAACACACTGGCCGCCGCGTCGGCCACGAGCCGCGCGGCCGCATCGAGCGATTCCGCCGAACCGAGATAGCACCAGCCGTCGATCACATGAAACAGGCGGCGCTCGCCGTTCGCCTCGAACGCGACGGCGCCTTCGAACGGCCAGGGCGCGCCACCCGCGCGGGTAGCGTCGGCCGTGGGGCGCCGGTTGTACGACGGGCGCAACCGGGCAATCCATTGCGCTTCGGCGAGCATCGCCCCCAGCTCGTTGCCGGTCTCGCGCCATTCGACACGGCGCACCTGCTGCGCCAGCCGCATTTCCTTCGACGACCGGCGTTCGCCGGTCAACAGCGCACGCAGCCGCTGCCGCACGCGCACGCTGCGGCCGACATACAGCGCTTCGTCACGCTCCCCGAACAACGCATACGCGCCGCACCCTGCCGGCGCGGTATCCAGCCACGCCTCGGTCAGATCGCCGCCCAGACGGAAGTGACGCGTCGTCCGCGCGATCTGGTCGCGCAGCCGCTCGAGCGGCACGATCTCGTGCAACTGGCGCCAGAACTGCCAGAGCAGGTCGGCATCGGCCAGCGCCCGGTGGCGCGCGGCCGGAACGAGCCCATGCCGTTCGATCAGCGCATCGAGCCCGTGCCGCGATTCGCGCGGAAACAGCGCGCGCGACAGCCGCACCGTGCAGAGCACATCGGGATTGAAGGCCAGCCCGGCGCGCTCGAACTCGGCGCGCAGGAAACCGCGGTCGAAGCTCGCGTTGTGCGCGACGAACAGCTTCCCGTCGAGCCGCTCGAACAACGCCGGCGCGAGCGACGCGAACGTCGGCGCGTCGCGCACCATCGCGTCGGAGATGCCCGTCAGTTGCTGGATGAACGGCGGGATCGCCTGCCCCGGATTGACGAGACTCGTCCACGTCGACACGCCGAGCGGTCCGATTTCGACCACGCCGATTTCGGTGATGCGGTGGTCGGCGGACGAGCCGCCGGTGGTTTCGAGGTCGACGAAGACGAGCGGCTGTTCGCTGGCGGGATCGGACGGACGGGAATCGGACATGAAAAGACTGGGAAACGATGCTTCCGTGAGTATGCACCGGCGGGCGTACTCGCGGCCAGCCCGGACCGGTTTGCTCCGTCCCCGGAAAACAAAAAGCCCCCGCGATGCGGGGGCCGGACGTGATCGGCGATGCGTGGCGCGTCAGACCGCCTGGATATTCGCTGCCTGCTTGCCTTTCGGGCCGACCTTGACGTCGAACGAGACACGCTGGTTTTCCTTCAGCGTCTTGAAGCCGTCCATCCGGATTTCGGAAAAGTGCGCAAACAAATCTTCACCGCCATTGTCCGACGTAATAAAGCCAAAACCTTTAGCATCGTTAAACCATTTCACGATACCGGTATCCATGTCTTCGTTCCCCACTCGATAAGATCAAAAAAGCTATTTTTATAGCCGTTACCCGAAATCCCGAAACATTGCGCCAGCACCCGCACCAGCACGCCGCCCGAGGACGGAGTGCTGACTTTATAAATTGGACAATCCGGGTGCGTCAAGAAAATTTTTGGCGACCGTTTTATCGAAAAGACGCTAATAGCACTGGAATCGGTACACCATCGCCTTTGATTAATTGATTCGCATCAAAAACCTGTCAATATTACCGGGACCGGATCGCCAATAATCCGGGGCGTGAAATTCCTACCGGGGACAAATCGATTCGGTAAAATCCTCGGGTTTTTTCCGGGTTGCAGAAATGCGGGGACGTTGCGATCCTGAATCAACACCGAAAGGAAGGAGAGGGTCATGTGGCTGGACGGAATCAAGCGCTTCGCGAGCCGGCTCGGACGCGTACGTCGCAAGTCCCGCGCCCTGGCCGAGTCCGCGCGCGAAGCGCCGTGCGACACCGAATTCGATATGACGTGGCACGGCGATCACTGGCAGAACCTGCTCGCATCGCCTCTCGATGCCCGTCACTACGTGATGGAAGACTGGACCTATACGCCGCCGCCGATCGAGGCAGAAGAAGCCGTGCCCGCGGGCAAGCGCAAGCGCCGCTCGTACACGCAGTAGCGCACCGGGCAGCAGGGCAAAAAAAAAGCGCGACTGGGAAGTCGCGCCGACAAAGGTTTGGAGATCTTTTCCGTCAACGAAAAAGTCTGCTTCGGAAAGCAGAGATCGCAGTATAACGAGAGAACTACCTTTCATTATCCATGCTCCACACAAACCTCTATTGCCGATGTGTCAATAATCGCGCTATAGCTGCCGCCGCCCGTTGCTGACCGTCTGTCGCAATCGCGCAACGCCCGTTACGTAGTCCTGAGTTCCATTTCATTTCGCTGCACCGCCGCAAACCCTTGCGGAGCAACCGTTTGCGCGCTTTTTTTGATTTTTGCGGATTCCAAAATACATTGTTTCTTAAAGTGTGAGCCGTCCCCGCTTCGCGCCCTCCGTACACTGCACATGGCTTTCTGATAAGCGCACCGCCGTTCTGCGGGACCGGCTACAGCGTCAAGCAAAACACCGCCAGTCCGCCGCAGGTTCGATCGACATCATCCTGTTTGGAGACAGATCCATGAAAAAAACCCTGATCGTCACCGCGTTGTCGGGTGTATTCGTTACCGCAGCCCATGCTCAAAGCAGCGTTACGCTGTACGGCCTGATCGACGCAGGCATCACCTATACGAACAATCAGGGCGGCCACAGCTCGTGGTCCGAACGCAGCGGCCAGATCAACGGGAGCCGCTGGGGTCTGCGCGGCACGGAAGATCTCGGCGGCGGCCTGAAAGCGATCTTCGTGCTGGAAAACGGCTTCAACATCGCCAACGGCACGCTCGGCCAGAATGGCCGCGAGTTCGGCCGCCAGGCATTCGTCGGCCTGTCGCAGGAGCAGTTCGGCGCCATCACCCTCGGTCGCCAATACGATAGCGTCGTCGACTATATCGGCCCGCTGTCGCTGACCGGCACGCAATTCGGCGGCACCCAGTTTGCCCACCCGTTCGACAACGACAACCTGAACAATTCGTTCCGGATCAACAACGCCGTCAAATATACGAGCGTCAATTTCGGCGGGCTGAAGTTCGGCGCGTTGTACGGCTTCTCGAACAGCAGCCAGTTCTCGAACAACCGTGCATACAGCGCGGGGGTGTCGTACACCTACGCCGGCTTCAATATCGGCGCCGGCTATCTGCAGTTGAACAACGACATCTCGGGGCTCACGTCGGCCGCGGTCACCAACGGCGCCGGCGCGGTGGCAGGCGACAACACGTTCGTCGGCAAGCGTCAGCGCGTGTTCGGCGGTGGCCTGAACTACACGTTCGGTCCGGCAACGGCCGGCTTCGTCTTCACGCAATCGCGCGTGAACCGGGCGCTCGGCATCTCTGCCGGTGCGTCGGGCGTGTCGACCGGCCTGGGTCTCAACGGCACGTTTGCCCGCTTCAACAACTACGAAGTGAACGCGCGCTACGCGCTCACGCCGGCGTTGTCGCTGGCCGGGTCGTACACGTACACCGCGGGCTTCCTGGACGGCCGTCATCCGGGCTGGAATCAGTTCAACCTGCAGACCGACTATGCGCTGTCCAAGCGGACCGACGTGTATGTGCAAGGCGTGTATCAGCGCGTCAGCACGGACGGCCTGGGCATCGGCGCCTATGTCAATGGCCTCGGTGGCGCTTCGTCGAGCAACAA
Organism: Burkholderia sp. 9777_1386; assembly: GCF_015712265.1. Lineage (NCBI taxonomy): Bacteria > Pseudomonadati > Pseudomonadota > Betaproteobacteria > Burkholderiales > Burkholderiaceae > Burkholderia > Burkholderia sp. 9777_1386. Next base: position 157,321 of record NZ_JACCQB010000010.1, read on the forward strand.
GCAGATCGCCGTGACCGCCGGCCTGCGTCACCGTTTCTGAGCAACCGGCACCGCACCGTACACCGGAACGGAAAAGCGCCCCGTCGGGGCGCTTTTTCTTTACCGCGCCGCGCCGCCGACGCTCAGGCGTCGCCCCGTGCCGGATACCGGACGTCGAGTATGTCGATCGGCTGGGGGCCCGCCGGCGTCATCAGCGTGACGGTATCGCCGATCTTCGCCTTGATCAGCGCACGCGCGACCGGCGAAATCCAGCTGACGCAGCCGCGGTCGAGATCGACCTCGTCGATCCCGACGATCGTCACCGTATGATCCTCGCCGTCCGGCGTCTCGTAATCGACCGTCGCGCCGAAAAACACCTGGTCGACATTCTCCTGTCGGCTCGCGTCGACGACTTCCGCGAGGTCGAGCCGCTTCGTCAGGAAGCGGATGCGGCGATCGATCTCGCGAAGCCGCCGCTTGCCGTAGATGTAGTCACCGTTCTCCGACCGGTCACCGTTCGATGCGGCCCACGACACGAGCCGCACGACTTCGGGACGCTCGACGTCGATCAGGTTCAGCAGCTCGTCCCTCAGCCGCTTGTGGCCGGCCGGCGTGATGTAGTTCTTCGCGCCCGCCGGAATCGCGGGTTGAGCCGGGTCGAGATCGTCGTCGTCACCGTCCGACTCTTTGACAAACGCCTTGTTCATGATGCAGATTCAACGTGGATGACTGATCCCCCCAAGGGTACACGAAGGGGGCCGGCCAAGGTCATGCACCCTAATTCGCGAATAAGGCTTCCCTTTTTATACGACTCTGCTATACTTCCGCTTCTGCGTGCGGCTGTAGCTCAGTTGGATAGAGTACTTGGCTACGAACCAAGGGGTCGTGGGTTCGAATCCTGCCAGCCGCGCCACTTTTTCGAGGGCCTTCCCAACCGAAGGCCCTTTCAGTTCGAAGCAGTAGAAGTTTGTTGTTGCGTGCGGCTGTAGCTCAGTTGGATAGAGTACTTGGCTACGAACCAAGGGGTCGTGGGTTCGAATCCTGCCAGCCGCGCCACTTTTTTGGGGGCCTTCCCATCGCAGAAGGTTCCGACAGTTGAAGCAGTACCGTTTTGCGTGCGGCTGTAGCTCAGTTGGATAGAGTACTTGGCTACGAACCAAGGGGTCGTGGGTTCGAATCCTGCCAGCCGCGCCACCTTAAAAGGGCTTTCCTCCGGGAAAGCCCTTTTTCTTTTTGCGCCCCCTCCTTCGTTCGCGCCATCATCCGCACGCCTTGGGCAAAGCGCCGGCAACGTCGCGCGCGCTTTCGCCGGCCCCAATGAAAACGGCGGCCATCGGCCGCCGTCCGTCGATCAACGCATTCACCCGCGAGGGTGCGCGTCAGCGTCAGTAATCCTGCCGCTCGCGCTCGATACGCATCCCGCCGTCATGGCGCGCATGCGCACCATCGTCGGTCGAGCGCTCGCGCATGATCCGCATCACGTCCGGATTGGTTCTCACGCGCCGCATCACGTTCGCGAGGTGCACGCGGTCGCTAACCTGGATCACGAAGCGCAGCACCGTCGATTCGTGCGTCAGATCCTCGTCCATCGCGATATGGACGATGTTCGCGTCGGCCGACGTGATGTCCGCGGCGACGCGCGCGAAGATGCCCTTCGTATTCTTCACGAGCGCCTTCACCGCGACATCGAACAGACGGCCCGGCTGCGGCGCCCATTCGACGTCGATCCAGCGGCCCGGATCGCGGCGATGGATGCGCTGCGCGACCCGGCAATCCGTCGTATGAATCGCCATGCCCAGACCGATGCCGATGTAACCCATGATCGCGTCACCCGGAATCGGCCGGCAGCATGCGGACAACTGCACGGACATCCCTTCGGTGCCGGTGATCACGACCGGCGGCGCATGATGCGCGGGATGCCGCTCGGACTTCGGCAGATCGTCGTCCGCATCGCGGCCGCTCATCAGCACCTCGATGCGCTTGGCCATCACCGCGGCGACGCGACGGCCGAGACCGATGTCCGCGAAGATTTCCTGGCGGCTCTTGTTGCCCGTCCACTGCACGAGCTTCTCCCACACTTCCGGCTCGACGTCGGCCAGCGCGAGACCATAGCCCTTCAGGCTCTGGTCGACGAGCCGCTCGCCCAGCTGCACGGACTCGTTCAGGCGCATCGTCTTCAGGTAGTGACGGATCGCCGAGCGCGCCTTGCCGGTACGCACGAAGCCCAGCCACGCGGGGTTCGGCTTCGAATACGGCGCGGTGATCACCTCGACGATGTCGCCGCTCTTCAATTCGGTGCGCAACGGCAGCAGCTCGTTGTTGATCTTCACGGCCACGCACTGGTTGCCGAGATCGCTGTGGATCGAATACGCGAAATCGAGCGCCGTCGCGCCGCGCGGCAGCGCCATGATCTTCGACTTCGGCGTGAACACGTAGACCGCATCGGGGAACAGGTCGATCTTCACGTGCTCGAGGAACTCGCTCGAATCGCCGGCCTCGCTCTGGATGTCGAGCAGCGACTTCAGCCACTGGTGCGCGCGCTTCTGCACGTCGCTGAGATCCGCGCTGCCGTTCTTGTACAGCCAGTGCGCGGCGACCCCCGCCTCGGCGATCTCGTGCATCTTGCGCGTACGCACCTGGAACTCGATCGGCGCGCCGAACGGGCCGACGAGCGTCGTGTGCAGCGACTGATAGCCGTTGATCTTCGGGATCGCGATGTAATCCTTGAACTTGCCGGGCACCGGCTTGTACAGCGCATGCAGCGCGCCGATGCACGTGTAGCAGTCGAGCGGGCTGTCGACGACGACACGGAAGCCGTACACGTCGAGCACCTGCGAGAACGACAACTGCTTGTCGCGCATCTTGCGATAGACGCTGTAGATGGTTTTCTCGCGGCCGGTGATCTCAGCGTCGATCTTCGCGTCGGCCATCGCGCGCTGCGCGGCCTCGAGGATCTTGCTGATCACTTCGCGGCGATTGCCGCGCGCGGCCTTCACGGCTTTCTCGAGCGTCGCGTAGCGATGCGGGTTGAAGTTCGCGAAGCTCATGTCCTGCAGCTCGCGATACGTGTTGTTCAAGCCGAGCCGGTGCGCGATCGGTGCGTAGATGTCGAGCGTTTCCCGCGCGACGCGGCGGCGCTTTTCCATCGGCACCGCGCCGAGCGTACGCATGTTGTGCAGGCGATCGGCGAGCTTGACGAGAATGACGCGCACGTCGCGCGCCATCGCGAGCAGCATCTTGCGGAAGTTTTCCGCCTGCGCTTCCTCGCGGCTGCGGAATTCCATCTTGTCGAGCTTCGACAGGCCGTCGACCAGCTCGGCGACCTTCGGGCCGAATCGCTCGGCCAGCTCGTTCTTGGTCACGCCCTGGTCTTCCATCACGTCGTGCAGCAACGCGGCCATCACGGCCTGCGCGTCGAGCTTCCAGCCGGCGCAGATTTCCGCGACGGCGACGGGATGGGTGATGTAGGGCTCGCCGCTCTGGCGATATTGACCGAGGTGGGCTTCGTCGCTGAAGTGGAACGCCGCCTTGACCTCTTTGATTTCGTCCGGACCGAGATACTCGGCAAGCGCGGCGGTCAGTTTCGCGATCGAAACGACGCCGTGCTTGCGCGGCTGCTCCGGCGTGGCGGTCGGCCCGAACAGATGCCGGAAGGACTGTTCGAGGACCGCGTCGATGTACTGGCGCGCAGGCGACTGGGCCGTGGCTTCGGTGGTCGAATCCGCGGAGGCGGACGATGGGGTGGTGCTCATATTCGCCTCCAGGTCGAGTCGTTGCGCGCGTGGACTACATGGCTGGAACGGGCCGGATGCGCGTTACACCGGCACCTTCTTCAGCATCTCGACGCCGACCTGGCCGGCAGCGATTTCGCGCAGCGCGACGACGGTCGGCTTGTCGCGGCTTTCGATTTTCGGCGTATGGCCTTGCGCGAGCTGCCGCGCGCGATAGGTGGCGGCGAGCGCCAGTTCGAAGCGGTTCGGGATTTGCTTCAGGCAGTCTTCGACGGTAATGCGAGCCATGTTGGCAATTCCTTCTGAATATAGTCCTTATTCTACCTTATGTCCCTCGTGCCCCGCGTCATTCCGCGTGGGGCAGATGGACGCCGAGGTCGATGAACAGCTCCGTGTGTCGCGCGTACTGCGAAGCAAAACGCAGGCGCGTCGCCGCGACGATGCATTCGAGTTCCGCGAGCGCACGCTCGAAATTCTCGTTGATCACCACGTATTCCGCTTCCGACGCGTGCGCGATCTCGCTGCCGGCGGCCAGCAGGCGTCGCGTGATCACGTTCGGCTCATCCTGGCCGCGCTTCTTCAGGCGCTCCTCGAGGGCGTCGAGCGACGGCGGCAGGATGAAGATGCCGACCGCGTTGCGGAACTGCTTCTTCACCTGCAACGCACCCTGCCAGTCGATTTCGAGCAGCACGTCGTGACCGTTCTTCATCTGCTCTTCGATCCAGACGCGCGACGTGCCGTAGTAGTTGCCGTGCACTTCAGCGCTCTCGAGGAATTCGTGCGCCGCGTGACGCGCGCGGAAATCCTCGACGGTCGTGAAGTGGTAGTGCTGGCCGTCCTGCTCGCCCGGGCGCGGCTTGCGCGTCGTGTACGAGATCGACAGGCAGATGTCGCTGTCCTTCGACAGCAGCGCGTTCACGAGCGTCGACTTGCCGGCGCCCGACGGCGCGACGACCATGAACAGGTTGCCGGGATAGACGCCGCCATGCAGCGAATGCGACGCGTGGCCGTCGCGGTTAAGGTCGGTCATGTTACTGTTACTCCAGGTTTTGCACTTGCTCGCGCATCTGCTCGATCAGCAGCTTCAGCGCCATCGACGCATCGGCGAGTTCCTTCGCCGCCGCCTTCGAGCCGAGCGTGTTCGCTTCGCGATTCAGTTCCTGCATCATGAAGTCGAGACGCTTGCCGACGCGGCCGCCCTTCTCGATCACGTGACGCGTTTCGTTCAGGTGCGCGGTGAGCCGCGACAGCTCCTCCGCGATGTCGATCCGGATCCCGTACATCGTCACTTCCTGACGGATGCGCTCCGCGGCTTCCTCGCGCGTGACGACCGTCGAGCCGCCTTCCGGCGCCGCGAGGCCGAGCGCTTCCTGCAGCCGCTCGACGATCTTCTGCTGGTGCTTCGCGATCAGCTCCGGCACGAGCGGCGTGATGCGCGCGACGATCGCCTCCATCTCGGTAACGTTCGACAGCAGCATCGTCGCCAGTTGCGCGCCTTCGCGCGAACGCACGACGACGAGCTCGCCGATCGCTTCCTTGCCGCAGGCGAGCACCGCGTCGCGGATCGCTTCCGCGGACACGCCGCTCTCGGCGAGCACGCCGGGCCAGCGCAGGATTTCGCCCGCGCGCAGGCGGCCGACGCCCGGGAACGAATCGAGCACCGCGCGCTCGAGCTCGGCAAGCTGGCCGAGCGCCGACTGGTTCAGCGCGCCCGCGCCGATGCTCTGCTCGCCGCGCTGCAGGTTGATGCGCACGTCGACCTTGCCGCGCGACAGCTTGTTCATCAGCATTTCGCGCAGCGCGGGTTCGCACGCGCGCACGTCGTCCGGCATCCGGAAATTGAGATCGAGGAAGCGCGAGTTCACGGTGCGCAGTTCGACCGACACGCTGGTGCCGCCGTTGCCGGTGGCCGTCACGAGTTCGCGCGTGGCGCTCGCGTAGCCCGTCATGCTGTAGATCATGGTTCGTCTCGCCGTCTGGTGCCCTCGCGGGCGGGGGGATATGTCGAGGCGCCCGGCGCATCGGAAAGCGCGGGGCGGCAAGCGCGCATTATCCCATTTTTGCGGACCACCCCGCCGGGCGCGCCCGCCGTTCGGCGCTAAAATCGGGGTTTCCTCTCCTTCCGCGATTTCCCCATGACGTCTTCCGTTTCCCGCCCGAGAGGCCGCCGCGCCGACGAACTGCGCAAGGTCGCCCTCACGCGCCACTACACGAAACACGCCGAAGGCTCCGTGCTGGTCGAATTCGGCGACACCAAGGTGCTCTGCACCGCGAGCGTCGCCGAGCGCGTGCCCGAATTCCTGCGCGAGCGCGGGCAAGGCTGGCTGACCGCCGAATACGGGATGCTGCCGCGCGCGACCCACACGCGCAGCGACCGTGAAGCCGCGCGCGGCAAGCAGACGGGCCGCACCCAGGAAATTCAGCGCCTGATCGGCCGCGCGCTGCGCGCGGTGTTCGATCTCGAGGCGCTCGGCCCGCGCACCATCCACATCGACTGCGACGTGATCCAGGCCGACGGTGGCACGCGCACGGCCAGCATCACCGGCGCGTTCGTCGCCGCGCACGACGCCGTGTCGACGCTGATCGCGGCCGGCAAGCTCACGCGCTCGCCGATCACCGATCACGTCGCCGCGATTTCGGTCGGCGTGTACGAAGGCGCACCGGTGCTCGACCTCGACTACGCGGAAGATTCGCGCTGCGACACCGACATGAACGTCGTGATGACGGGCGCGGGCGGCTTCGTCGAAGTCCAGGGCACGGCCGAAGGCGTGCCGTTCTCGCGCGCCGAGATGAATGCGCTGCTCGACCTCGCGCAGGGCGGGATCGCCGAGCTCGTGCGGTTGCAGAAAGACGTCCTAGGTGCGAGCCATGCCTGACGACCGCACCGTCGCGCCGCTGTCGCGCATCGTTCTCGCGTCGAACAACCCGGGCAAGCTGCGCGAATTCACCGCGCTGTTCTCGACGGTCGGCATCGAGATCGTCCCGCAGGGCGACCTCGCGGTGCCCGAGGCGGAAGAGCCGTTCGGCACGTTCATCGAGAACGCGCTGACCAAGGCGCGTCACGCGTCGCGGCTCACCGGGCTGCCGGCGATCGCCGACGATTCGGGCCTGTGCGTGCGCGTGCTGCGCGGCGCGCCGGGCGTCTATTCGGCCCGCTACGCGCAGCGCGCGGGCCGCGACAAGGGCGACGCGGCGAACAACGCGTATCTCGTCGAGCAACTGCGCGGCATCGACGACCGGCGCGCATACTACTGTTGCGTGCTCGCGCTCGTCCGCCATGCGGACGACCCGGAGCCGCTGTTCGCCGAAGGTCGCTGGGCCGGCGAGATCGTCGACACGCCGCGCGGCGAACACGGATTCGGCTACGACCCGTATTTCTACCTGCCGTCGCTCGGCGCGACGGCCGCCGAACTCGAACCCACCGTGAAGAACACGCACAGCCATCGCGCGCTGGCGCTGAAGGCGTTGCTCGCGCGGCTCGCGGAGGAAGCATGACCGTACCCGACACCCATTCGCTGCGGGAGGCCGCATGAGCCAGGCTGCGGAAACCGGCGCGCGCGTCGTCGCGACCTTCACGTCGCCCGGCCAGGTGCGCCTTACGTCGCTGCCACCGCTCGCGCTGTACGTGCATTTCCCGTGGTGCGTGCGCAAGTGCCCGTACTGCGATTTCAACTCGCACGAATGGAAAGGCGAGCGGTTTCCGGAAACCGAGTATCTCGACGCGTTGCGCGCCGATCTCGAGCAGGCGCTGCCGCTCGTGTGGGGCCGGCAGGTGCATACCGTGTTCATCGGCGGCGGCACGCCGAGCCTGCTGTCGGCGGCCGGTCTCGACCGGATGCTGTCCGACGTGCGCGCGCTCTTGCCGCTCGACGCCGATGCCGAGATCACGCTCGAGGCGAATCCGGGCACATTCGAAGCCGCGAAGTTCGCGCAGTTCCGCGCAAGCGGCGTGAACCGCCTGTCGGTCGGCATCCAGAGCTTCAACGAGGGGCATTTGAAGGCGCTCGGCCGGATTCACGACACCGCGCAGGCACGCGCGGCCGTCGAGATCGCCGCGAAGAACTTCGACAACTTCAACCTCGACCTGATGTTCGCATTGCCGAACCAGACGCTCGACGAATGCCGCACCGACATCGAGACCGCGCTGTCGTTCGCGCCGCCGCACCTGTCGCTGTATCACCTGACGCTCGAGCCGAATACGCTGTTCTCGAAGTTCCCGCCGGTGGTCCCCGACGACGACGCGTCGGCCGACATGCAGGAATGGATCCATGCGCGCACGGCCGAAGCCGGCTACGGGCGCTACGAAGTGTCCGCGTACGCGAAGCCGAATCATCAGTGCAAGCACAACCTGAACTACTGGCGCTTCGGCGACTATCTCGGCATCGGCGCGGGCGCCCATACGAAGCTGTCGTTCCCGAACCGGATCCTGCGGCAGGCACGCTACAAGCATCCGGCGACCTTCATCGAGCAGGCGAAGGCCGGCGCGGCCGTGCAGGAAGAGCGCGAAGTCGGCGCGCGCGACCTGCCGTTCGAATTCATGCTGAACACGCTGCGGCTCGTCGAGGGCTTCCCCGTGCACAGCTTCGCGGAACGCACCGGCCTGCCGATGAGCACGATCGAGCCGGCGCTGAAGGAAGCGGAGCGGCGCGGACTGATCACGCGCGATTTCACGCAAATCGCGCCGACGCCGCTTGGCCAGCGTTTCCTCAACGACCTGCAGGAATTGTTCCTGCGCGACGACTGAACGCATGAACGAGGCGGCATTTCGGTTACAATGCCGCCTCGTGTGGAAGCGTGGCCGAGCGGTTTAAGGCACTGGTCTTGAAAACCAGCGACGGGAAACTGTCCGTGAGTTCGAATCTCACCGCTTCCGCCAGGAAGTTCGCCGAACCCCGTCCATTCGCAGAATGACGGGGTTTTTGTTTGTCCGCGCGCGTGCGCCCCGCACTTCCCGACGCGCCCCGCCGGATGCCGTTACAATCCGGCGCTCCGATTCGCGAAACGGGAAATCCACGTCATGAAGCCCTTCCTCGTCTCGTCGCTCGTCGCCGTGCTGGCCGCCGCCAGCATGCATGCAGCGGCCGACACCGCCTCCGGCAGCGACGCGCAGGCGTCGTGCGCGATCGCGTACGTGACCGGCGTCGGCGGCTCGCCGCGCGGCCTGAGCGAATACCTCGCGAGCCCGTCGCCCTACAACTACCTGAAGGACAACGACCTCCAGTGCAAGGTCGGCGACGACGGACGCACGTCGAACTGCACCGGCGTGACCTATCTGCGCAACGAACAGGTCAGCGTGTACGACGATTCCGATCCCGCGACGCTGACCGTCGTGGCGCGCGTGGAGCTCGATCATGGCCAGAAATACCCGGTGATCATCGTCGTGCAGCGCAAGAACGCGCGCTGCAAACAATGACGCAGCGCGGCGCGCGAACCCGTCCATCGGAGCTGCACGCGCGTTCGTGCCGAACCTCGCGCGGCATCTGAGCCACGGGCCCGGCAGCGGCCCGTCGTTGCGTCGCACCGCGCCGGACGCCTCCCGGCCCGCCCCGCCATCGCCTAGAATTCGTTCAACACGGCGACACGAACGCCGCCGCGTATTCGATGCCGCACGCGTCACCCTGCGCGCGGCACACGGAGATCGCCATGACCGACCTGTCGAGCGCGACGGAACCCGTCGATTACGAAGGCTTCGAGATCCATGTCGTGCCGGCCGCGATGCCCGGCAGCGACACGCGCTATACCTACACCGGCTACGTGTGCCATCCGGGCGTGAATCCCGCGCTGCCCGGCCATGCGGTGCCGTTCCACGCGGACGGCGAGGAAAGCTTCGCGAGCCTCGACGAGGCCACCCGCGAAGCCGTGCACATCGGCAAGAGCATCATCGACGGCACGCATCCCGACCTGTCGGTACTGTCGCTCGTCACGCACGGCTTCTGAGCCGGCCGGCATCGCTTGCCAGCGTGCGCGCGGCAAGCCGAGGTTGCCGCATCAGATGACCGCGTCGCCCGGCCGGACGAACGCTGCACGCCATCGCTTTCAATCTTCCAACAGGCGCGTCCACCGCGCACGCTGTCACCTGTCGCGTCACATCGCGATGTGCAAGGTACGACGCGGCACCCGGCCGTCATCATCAGCGATAGCAGCGACCGGTCCCGCGCGCTATGCGTTTCTCCCCATATCGCCGCGCACCGGTACGCCTATCATTTTTTTATCGTCCCTCCTGGCCATCACCTCATGCGCCCCCTTCTCCGTCCGCGCGTCGCGCGGCTTCGTGTTGCGACGCTGGCCGTCGTCGCCCTGCTTGCCGCGTGCACGATCACGCCGCCCTCGTCGCTACGCTCGGTCCTGACGATTCCGTCGGTCACCCGCAGCGGCAGCCTCGACCAGTATCGCGTCGAGGTTGCCCATCGTGTCGCCGAACGCAATCCGTCCGGCATGCTGCACGGCACACCGCAGGCCATGCTGCGTTCGCTCGTCGTCGTCGCCTTCACCGTCGATGGGAGCGGCCGCGTGGTGAACGCATCCGTCTACCGCAGCAACGGCGACAGCGAAGCGGAAGCGCTCGCGCTCGCGTCGCTGCGCCGCTCGGCACCGCTGCCGGCCCCGCCGTCGCGGCTGCTCGACGGCAACGGTCGGCTCGAACTGATGGAAGGCTGGCTCTTCAACGACGACGGCCACTTCCAGCTGCAAAGCACCGCCTCCGCGCAGGCGCAATCGATCGATTGACGCGCCGCCGCAGCCCGATTGCCGGTGAGCGGCGGCGCTGGCTATAATTTTCCGCACTCGCGCGGCCATCACGCCGCGCGTGCGTTCGCGCGCCCCACCCGGCAAGCGAGCCGACCACGCCGGCACCGGGCGGCGGCGACGTACCCGTCTCCATCGTCGACCGGCGGGTGACGTCCGCGCCACGGCGCGCGTCCACGCCGCCACCGCGTCATCCGCATCATCCTCTGCTCGGCTGCGCCCGGCAGGTCGTCGCCTGCCCGAGCGCACGCTCAGCCGACCGCCCCAACGACAAAACGGAGACATCCATGTCCGCATCCCCCCCGGCCGTTGCACACGCAACCGGTTCGGCCGGCGCCGTCAGCCACCGGCGCATCGTGTTCGCGAGCTTCATCGGCACCGCGATCGAGTTCTACGACTTCTACGTGTACGCGACGGCCGCCGCGCTCGTCATCGGCCCCGTGTTCTTCCCGCACGGCTCCGCGACGGCGCAGGCGCTGTCCGCATTCGTCACGTTCGGCATCGCGTTCATCGCACGCCCGATCGGCTCGTTCCTGTTCGGGCACTTCGGCGACCGTATCGGCCGCAAGTCGACGCTCGTCGCATCGCTGCTCGTGATGGGCGTGTCCACCACCGCAATCGGCTTCGTGCCCGGCTACGACGCGATCGGCGCGCTCGCGCCGGTGCTGCTGTGCGTGCTGCGCTTCGGTCAGGGGATCGGCCTGGGCGGCGAATGGGGCGGCGCGGCGCTGCTCGCGACCGAGCATGCGCCGCAGGGCAAGCGCGGCTGGTTCGGGATGTTCCCGCAACTGGGGCCGTCGGTCGGCTTCCTGATGTCGAACGGCCTGTTCTTCGCGCTCGCGCTGTCGCTGTCCGACGAGCAGTTCCGCAGCTGGGGCTGGCGCATTCCGTTCCTCGTCAGCGCGGTGCTCGTCGCGCTCGGGCTGTACGTGCGGCTCAAGATCACCGAAACGCCCGCGTTCCAGGCGGCCCTCGAGCGCAACGAGCGCGTGCGCGTGCCGGTCGCGACGCTCGTCACGCAGCACTGGCAGCCGACGCTGCTCGGTGCGCTCGCGATGGTCGTCTGCTACACGCTGTTCTACATCTCGACGGTGTTCTCGCTGTCGTACGGCGTGTCGGCGCTGCATATTCCGCGCCAGAGCTTCCTCGGCCTGCTGTGTTTCGCGGTCGTCTTCATGGGGCTCGCGACGCCGCTGTCCGCATGGGCGTCGGACCGCTTCGGCCGCAAGCCGGTACTGGTCGTCGGCGCGATCGCCGCACTGCTGTCGGGTTTCGCGATGGAGCCGCTGCTCGGCAGCGGGTCGATGCCGCTCGTCGCGCTGTTCCTGACGATCGAGCTGTTCCTGATGGGCGTGACGTTCGCACCGATGGGCGCGCTGCTGCCGGAACTGTTCCCGACCAACGTCCGCTATACGGGCGCGGGCGTCGCGTACAACCTCGGCGGGATTCTCGGCGCGTCGATCGCACCGTATATCGCGCAACTGCTGGCTGCGCGCGGCGGCCTGTCGTGGGTCGGCGGTTACGTGTCGGTCGCGGCGGCGATCAGCCTGATCGGCGTACTGCTGATGCGCGAAACGCGCGACGCGTCGCTCGTCTGACCCTCCGGGGCGATCCGGGTTGCAGGGCGGCGGGCGATGCCTATACTCGATCCTGGGCGCGTCGTCGCGCGCCCGGTCCCGCCCCGACAAGGAGCCGCCGCGATGAATATCCGCCTGGCCAATGCCGACCTCGTCCTGATCCTCGCGCTCGCGCTGGGTGGCGCGTTGCTGCTCGCGCTGCGGTTCCGGCCAAAGACCTGGCGCGGCCTCGTGTTCGAGGCGCTGCTGGCGAATCTCGCGGCGATCGCCGCCGTCGTCACGGTCGAGGCGCTGCTGGCGTAACTCCGCCCGGCAGCCGTCAGGCTACCGCCCGCACCGGCAACACGTCGTAGACCGGTCCCACGGTATCGATTGCCTTCATCGCGTCGTCCACGCTCGGCGCGGCGCCGGACTCACCGATCGACAGCGCGTGCGGTGCGCCGCCGATGCCGAAGTGGGCGCGCGAGGTGGCCACGAAAATCATCACCGTCGGACGCCGCAGCGCGTGCGACAGATGCACCATCCCCGTATCAACACCGATGACCAGCGCCGCCCGGCTCATCGTCGCGGCGAGTTCGCCCAGCGACATGGCCGGCAGCACGACCGCGCCAGGCGCCTGCATCGCGATCTCCTGCGCGTCGCGATGCTCGGACGACGAGCCCCATGGCAGCAGCACGCGCAAGCCGCGCGCCATCATCCGGGTAGCCAGTTCAACCCAATGGCCGGTCGGCCATTTCTTGTCGGAATTCGACGTCGCGTGGAACAGCAGCATGAACGGCGCACCCTCGGTAACTGCGGGCGGCAACGTGACGTCGGGCGGTTCGATCCCGTACGAGGCGATACCCTCGGGCGCATAGCCGAGCGCTTCGCCCGCGCTAATGCGCATGCCGTGCCACGCATCGCATGCAGGCTTCGGGCCAAAACGATGCGAATACGCGAAACGCGCCCCTGTCTCGCCAAGATCCGGGGTCCGGTAACCGACGCGGCGCCCGGCGCGCGCCAGCGCCGCAATGATCGCGCTCTTGTAGACGCCGTGCAGATCGATGACCGCGTCGTAGCGGTGCGCACGCAGCGCACCGATCGAGGCCGAGATCGCCTTCAGGTCGCCGGCGTTACGCATTTTCTTGAAGCGGCGCAGCGGCGCGCACAGGACGGTGCTCACTCCCGGATGCCAGCGCACGATCTCCGCACACGATTCGTCCACGGCCCAGTCGACCGACACGCCGGGAAAGGCGCGATGCAGGTCGGCGACGACGGGCAGCGTCTCGACGACGTCGCCGAGCGACGTCACTTTTACGATAAGAATGCGTTTCACGATGTGCGGGTATTCCTGACTGGCCATTCGGCATGCTAACGACGGTTGCGGTGCGCATACATTACGTCAACATTACATTTGCAACAAATTGCATCTCTTTTGTGAATTTTTGTCGCGCCTTGCGGGCGTTTGTCGTCCCCGCTGGCATCCGGTTCTTTTTATAATTCATTCTTTGCCTCCGGCCCGAGCCAGAAAACACCATATTGGCGCCAGATTCGCAGCGAGCGGCGGGTGAG
>NZ_JACCQB010000110.1:0-3185 GCF_015712265.1 Burkholderia sp. 9777_1386
CACGACGGATCTCCAGGGCGATATGGTCGGCGATCGACAGGACGGCGCCGCTACCGCGGCGCCGTCAGACAAAAAACTGGGGAAAATTACTTCGACGAAAGTGGGGAGTATCTATCCGACGCTGACAAGCTATCGCTTGCCCCGAGGATTTCCCAGGCGTATCGATACTCCATGCCCTCCAAAAGCTCGACCATACCCGCAGCGGCATTTTCCGGGGAACTGCTGTCGTCGGAGCACCAAAGCGTTGCTAAAGGAGTGGCAGAGCGACGGGGTAACACCGCTATGTGCAACTTAGCGGTGACGTTCCCCGTCGAGTCGCGAAGAAGTGCGATAGCTTCTGAGGCAGCGCACACGGCTTATTCTGTAAAGCTAGCAAATTGATTGGCACGCAGGCTTCGAAGCATGCGGACCGTCTTAGCATAGGCGATAGGAAGTGCGGCACCCTGGCCTGGCATTTCGTCGATCGTAAATGTCGGAAGCTTGTCATCGGCCAGAATTGAATCCGGCAGATCTCGACAGAACTGCGCCAGCGCCAGGAGTGGCAGTTCAAGGCGTCTGCGCGATCCATGCAGTCTCGGCAGTACCTTTTGCATGACGATCCGGTCCACGATCGATGCTAGGCCGTCGATCCCTGCCTCTTGTGCCAAGGCTGCGAATCGGATCGCCTCATAGAAGACACGATGGCCGAACTCCAGGTTGTACCGGCTGAGTAGTTCGTGCAATTGTCGCAGGCGCTGGTTCAGCTCGTTGAGCGCGTCGCTCTGGCGATCTCGATGCCAGTTGTCATCCTGCGCGATGCTCAACAATCCCCTCACCAGCTCCTGATCCCCGGCAACGCATGGGCGCGGCTTGATCGCTTCGATCGAGAGATCACTTGAGTGAACGCGAAACTCGAAAGTGTTGGCACGATCGAGAACTTTTGGCGAGAACATGTAGGTCGTTTCGTCGATGTTGACGGTGCCGACGATCCAGAGATTTCGCGGAAGCGGTAGCTGCTTTTCTGCGCTGGCCTTCAGTCGCCAGCAGTCGTCCGTTCCCTTGTGAAGGTTTGGAATACACGGTTGCCCCGACTCCATACCTGACAGTACGTCGGCGAAGTAGCGCTCGACGTGTGCGAGGTTCATCTCATCCAAAAGTAGCAAGTACGGATGCTGTGGATCTGCTGCCGCCTTCAAGATGAACTCCAACGGTGCAGGAACGGACCAGGCCCGGCGCCCGTCGAGTTCGCGCTTAAGGGCGTCTTCGTATCCAAACAACGCTTCTGCACCTGTCCAGTCGGGCCGGACTGCGGCGACGTGAAGTCGATCCGTGCCTAGCCATTCACCGAAGCGAATGGCAATTTGTGTCTTACCCGAGCCAGACAGTCCAGTCAGAATTGCTAGCGGCTTCGTGACCAGACTCGAAATGAAGGATGCAACGAGTCCATGGTGATGATCACCGAACTTCACGCCACTAGTAAGTAGGGCGTTGCTGAATGCATCGATCGCTGTGCGAAGCTCCGCTCTGACGGGGAGTGGTTCGTCCGAGTGCTCTGGTTCAATTGCATCTGGCAACTCCTCCGCATCGTTGCCGGCCAGAACTTGGCTATAGATGTCGATGACATCGTCCAAATCCTGTTGCAGCTCGGCCATCGGCAATGGTTGCGTGAGGTCGTACGTCGCGCGAACAAAGGATGTGTCATAGCGATCCGGTACGCGACCATATCGTTCTTTAAACCATTCCCTTACCGTTTGTGCTCCAGCCAGTTCGCCCCAGCTCAATCGGGACGCCCCCTCTTCGCTTACTCCATAGCACAGCAGTAATTGCTGCTGCTCCGCGTACAGAAGTAGGACGGGGTAGATGCCTTGGTTAACCGATTGTCCGTCGCCAAGAAACGCGATCCAGGGAATCCGGGCGAAGTTGCCTTTGCCGAAACTCACTCTGACTTTTAGATCCCGGTATACGCTGAGGTAGCCCCTTGTTCCGAGTTCCTTTCCATCACTCGCTTGTTTGAGAAAGCGATTGAGGAGCTCCGGAATGCCGTCTGACGATTCCTCCTTGGGTTCAACTTCGAAATCGAGGCGTCGCAGCAAGCGGAAGGCGGACGAAGCTTCGCCTCCGGAGAAAGCTGCACGATCTAGTGGCTCCCCCGTTGCTTGTTTAACAGCCAGGGACAGGACCAATTTTGGTGGGTAGCGCTTACCGTCATAAACCAAATCGTAACCAGTGGATTCCGCGTCCTTCGGCACACCTTCTTGGTCGATTTCGTGCAGAGCCAATCGAATGTGCTCTGCCGTTACGTTCTCTGTTGCTGCAGCGAATGTCTCGCTGCGCCACTCTCCCTTCAACGGGGGCACGTAATAATCGAGCTGCGTCGTGCCGCGCTCTGTTTCAAGGCGTTTCCGAATTGCTTGCAGTTCGCGATCCAGTTGAACAGGATCCATGCGATTGACTACACGGCGCTCGTGCTTCGAATAGTGGCGAACAATAGTCTTGCGATCGTTCTGTCCAAAGATCCGTTCGAAATCGTCAGGGAACAGCAGGAAGAGCAGCATGTGACGAAACTGCCTTGCTTCCCAATCCGGGACCTGGCGAAGCCATTCATCGAATGCCCAACCGTCACCAATCAACTCCAGTTGACGAATGCTGGTTAGCTCACTGAAGCGGCGGAGGAAGTTGATCAGGAAGACGAGCTCGCGCCATTGATTTTGATTGAAGCCCGGGCCGGCGCTACCGACACCTGCGAGCACGTCGTCATCTAGCCAGCGCGAGTCCGTCGGTAACGGTTCGCCGGACCACGACCAAATAGCCTGGATAGTCTTGCGTTTGTGGGCTGCTGTGAGGCTACTTGGGCAGAGGTACAGCAACCACATCATTTCTGCGACCAGTTGCTTCGCGGAGTGCGAGGCCGGTGCGAGCTGACTCTCTAATTTCTCAAGAAACTTTCCGTCCCCGAGATCGGGGTTACGTACGAAATGCTCGTCGAGCAAGTCGAGAGCTTGTGATGTCCAAAGCGGTTGATACGTCAGAACAGAACCGCTGCCTAAGAGAGCTGCGTCCCGCCAGTGGATAGCCGCCTCTGGAGTTGACCCTGTAATACCGGACACAGCCTCACACTAAGGTTGCTGAATCCATCGAGCGCCGGAACTCGCGAGGCGAGCGGTATTTCAGCGCGCTATGGGGATGCTTCTCGTTGTAATGCTCGA
>NZ_JACCQB010000111.1:0-2687 GCF_015712265.1 Burkholderia sp. 9777_1386
CTGGAGTTGACCCTGTAATACCGGACACAGCCTCACACTAAGGTTGCTGAATCCATCGAGCGCCGGAACTCGCGAGGCGAGCGGTATTTCAGCGCGCTATGGGGATGCTTCTCGTTGTAATGCTCGAACGCGATGGCCAAGTTGCGTGCAGCAGTCGCTGCGTCCGGCTTCGGCATGAAGGCGACGTAGTCGCGTTTCATCGTCTTCACGAAGCTCTCGGCCATCCCGTTACTTTGCGGGCTGCATACCGGCGTGGTCAATGGCTTCAGGCCGATGGCCACTGCGAACCGACGCGTGTCGTCGGCCGTGTAGCCCGAACCGTTGTCGCTCAGCCACTCGATTTCGGACGGCGTATGCAGCTCGATGCCAAACCGATTTTCCACTGCAGCCAGCATCACGTCGCGCACGATGTCGCCGCTGTGGCCTGCCGTCGTAGCCGCCCAGCTCATCGCTTCACGGTCACAGCAATCCAGCGCGAACGTTACGCGCAGCGGCTCGCCGTTGTCGCAGCGGAACTCGAAGCCGTCCGAGCACCATCGCTGATTGCTGCGCTCGACGGCTACCTTGCCGTCGTGTCGACGTTGGGGCCGAGGTGGAATCGGTCGGCGCTGCATCAGCAGCCCATGTGTGCGCATGACGCGATAGATTCGCTTGGCATTAAACGGCGCCAGTCCGACCGCAACGCGCTCGTTGCGCAAGATGCCCCAAACCCGGCGATAGCCATAGCTGGGCAAATCGCCAATGACCCGGCGGATCTCCTCGACCGCGGCCGCGTCGTCACTCTGCCTCGATTGACGGCCATCGCGCCACGTCGCCGGACGCGACAGTCGTGCCGATACGTTCGAGCGCGACACGCCGAGAACTTCACAAACCAGTTTCACTGGTCGTCCTCCGGCAGCGAGGGCGAGTGCGCTATCCATTTTTTTGCCCGGCCGTACTCGACTGCTTCGCGAAGAATCTCGTTCTCCATGGTCTTCTATATGGACGCCTCCGGCTTGCCAAGGTTTGTTGCTCTGTCGAACAGATACAGGCTGCGGTTTTATATCCGGCCCATGCAGGTCGAAGCCCGCTGGCCCCAATGGAATCCGCTGACTCATGCCTCATTTTTGCCACGGACCGTGATGTCCAGAAGACGATGCAGGTTTGATGAGTCCCGGTCTTACCTGTTTGCCATTACAACACTACCTTGCGCAACCTTGGACTACAGATCGGTGATAGAACGCGATACGATCTCGACACACGTCATGCTGCAGTAACTGGAGGCGGATAGCTCTCGCAGTATGAGCGGCCATGAGCTAGCAGAGCCCAGATCGTCCGCGCGATCTTGTTGGCCAGTGCAACGACTACGACATTGAGCGGACGCCGCATGCTCAACTGCACTGCCCAGGAACCCGGGTCTTTTGCGTGCTTCATGACGGACCGTGCGCCATGAATCATCAGCGTGCGCAGGTATCGATCGCCTCTCTTGCTGATGCCGAGCAGCCGGACCTTGCCACCAGTTCCAAACTGCGCAGGGACGAGACCCAGCCATGCTGCAAATTCGCGGCCGGACCGAAACGCTTTGGGATCGCCCATAGCTGCTACGGCAGCAGTGGCGGTCAGGAACCCAACACCGGGGATTTCGGCAATCGTTCTGCAGGCCGGGTTTTCATGCAGCCACGCGCGGAGTCGCTGCTCGATGAGGGTTATCTGCTTGTCGATGTCGACAAGGCGTTGCCACTGTTCCCGCAGGGAATCGATCAAGACTCGCGGCAGGCGCAATTCGAGGCGTAGCAGCAGGTCGGGCATGGCGCGATTCATTGCTGCGCGTCCCACGCCCATGACCTCTCCGTACTCGCCGAGCAAGCCTCTCAGGCAGTTAGATTGAGAGCGCCGAAATATAACCAACTGCTGTCGAATACGATGCAGTGCCAGAACCGCTTGCTGGGCCTCGGTCTTCACCGGGACGGCTTTCACGCCCGGGTGTCGTGCAGCTGCCCAGATTGCGCGCGCATCGGCGACATCGTTCTTGTTTCCTGTCACGAACGCTTTGACCAGTTTGCCTGGCATCAATTTGACCTGATGGCCGAGCTCGGTGAGACGGCGTGCCCAGTGCTGTGAGCCTCCGCAGGCCTCCATGCCGATGAGACAGGGCTCACGATTGGCGAAGTGCTCGAGAAAATCACTGCGGCGGAGCTGCCGGTCGAACACCTCGCCGGTGTCCGCAGCGATCCAGTGCAGTTGGAAGACCCGCTTGGCGATGTCTACGCCTACGACTGTCGGTTCCATTTGCGTTCTCCTGGTTGAACGACGCCTCATTATGCGATGAGGAGGCGTCCATACCATTTTTGCCGAGCATCCGTTGCAGCTCACGAATCTGCTTGAGTGCATCGGCCAGTTCCGAGGCCGGGACTACTTCCTCGCCGGCCTTGACCGCTGACAGGCTCCCACCCTGGTACAGCTTGCGCCAGTGGAACAGTTGGTTCGGATTCACGCCGTGCTGGCGCGCGACCATCGAAACCGATTTCCCCGGCTCGAAACTCTCGCGAACCATCGCCAGCTTCTGCTCCGCCGTCCAGCGCCGCCGACGCTCCGGGCCCGTCAACACTTCCATCACTTCCTGCCTAGTGTTAGTCAAAAACACAGTCCTATGCCTACCCGTTATTGTAAGTGGGTGACTGTGTCCGGCGTTTCAGGGGGCTGCTCCA
>NZ_JACCQB010000112.1:0-2603 GCF_015712265.1 Burkholderia sp. 9777_1386
ACCTTGCGCCGTCAGAGTTTGCGGCGAAACATCGGGCAACCGCGGATACTCCTGCCGCTTTCTTCCAGGAGCTGGTTTAAAGGGACTTTGCTAGAAGCCCATTGGCTCTATTGAAGGGGGCAGGTCAATATGGCTTCGATCGAAGAGCGGGCCGCTCGAGCAGCGAAGATTGCGTCCGTGCTTCGACCGCTTGGCAACGGCGTGCTTTCCCGGCAGCAGGCTGAACGAGCAGCACAGCTATTAGGCGTTCACTGCACCGTCGTATATCGCCTGCGTCGACGTTTCCTCGCAGGTCCGGTCGCCAGCACATTAGAGCCAAGGCAGCCGGGTAGGGCGACCGGGAGCAGCCTGCATCACGGTGGAAGAGGGAGTGGCTCGATCCGACAGCCGACTACTGCCGGGTGCACCACAGCCTGCTCGAGACTGGTCCGCAATCGATTTTTGCCAGAGCTCCGAATTTCGACGCCGCGCTGCGGGCGATATCACGATATCGATGCCCACAGCTGAGGCCCGGCCATGCCTCCAGCTTAGGCTAAGCAAAACACTACGCTAGCAGTATTTGCGAACATTGCTAGCACTCCTTTGGGCACGGCTAGCATTGATTGTGAACTCCTACAGTTTCTGACCGCTGTTGGCATGGTGTCGGAACTTGGCGATCTATCGCGATTTATTCATCCGCGTCAGCTCATGGCATGTTCGGCGTGACGCCATCCGAACACTCGTCCGGCGGCAAGCGACGCCAGGGAGCCATCACCAAAACCGGCAACAGCTACGCCCGTAAATTGCTGGTCGAGGCCGCCTGGAGTTACCGGCATGCAGCTCGCGTCGGGCCACAGATTCAACGTCGACATTAGGGACTACCAAAAGTGGTTATCGACCGTGCCTGGGACGCCCAGGTTCGGTTATGCCAGCGGTACCGCAAGCTGGCAGCGCGGCAAGAACGCCGGCATCACGATCGTCGCCGTCGCGCGCGAACTGGTTGGCTTTATTTGGGACATCGCTCGTCTCGCAATGACGGCGACGTCCCCGCGCAGTGCCTGATACGCCAACGAGGATTTGCAAATTGATGGGCATCATCACGGAGAGTTTCCTGAAGGCGGCGTAGCCCGGTACTCGAGCAACCCGCGGTTCAACTAGGCAACAGGCAAGGCAAGGTATGTCCAATTTGCGCCATTAGAGAGCGGCAGGCTCATGAGACGGACCTCTGTAATGCGGTACCCAACCCGCGCATATCAGTGTGATCCACCGTCGTCGTTACTGCTACGTCGCCCTCAGGAAATTCGAATGTCCACGGAACCCCGAAAACCGGTCGCTTCGGTTGACGCGGAAAGTCATATCAGTTGACCACTACACGAGCATCACGCGAAACGGCTTGGCTTCTGTCGACGGGATGTGAGCGCGAGTCTCGGAGGATACGATTCGTTCTTCTGCAACCACGTTTCCTCCCATCGACTCAGAATCGGCAGCGCCATTCGTCAGACCAATATGGGAGGTCCAGATAGGGTGGACGTGGTGCCTTTACATAGTGCGCTTAGGCATTTTCTTATATACATAGCCATAGTTATGTCGGAAGATTCGAGTCGATGCCAATAGCGGATGTTGATCGTTAATGATTCGTTAATATGAATTTGATTTTAGTGTTCGATTTTCTCCATTTTGGCTAGAATATTGGGCATTCAACTTCTCGCATGCACTTCAGATGTGTAAAATTGATTGCTGATGGCAATCTACTCGGTGCGGCATATAGAGTAATGAAAAACAAAAATTTAAATAAAAGGCATCTTCGTAGTTTCGTCATCGGTTTAGTTGCGATCGCGCTCTTTTCATCACGAGTACACGCGAACATGTTGGTCTATCCAATGTCGGCAACGATCGGAGCTGGCAACGAATCAGCCGCGGAGCTACGCATCTACTCAAAATCAGATGCGACGCAATACGTGAAGGCGATCGCGAAGCGCGTGACTGATCCGGCGACGGATCGCGAGCGCGAGGTGGCCAGCATGAGCTCCGGTGACGACGCGATTGTGATCTCGCCAGCGAAGTTCGCATTGCCGGCCGGCGGCACGCGACTCATCCGGGTGATTCCTTTGGGTGTGCCGCAGAAAGAGGTGCTGTATCGCATTTATCTGCAGCCGGTGGCGGCACCGACCGACGATGATTCCACTGAGAAGAGCGATGTATCCGGAAAGGTCAATTTCAACCGACCTAGGTTTAAGCTCACGCGAGCATGAGGTGCTCCGCTGTTATCTCGCCGGCATGTCGGTGTCGGACATCGCGTCGAAGTGTTCCCGCAGCCCGAAGACGATTAGTGCACAGAAGCAATCGGCTTTTCGAAAACTCGGCATTCGGAGCGATGCTGAGCTATTTGCGTCTCGAAAAATGTTCGAGCAAAGATAACCCCAGACAATGGATTGCTGAGTGGGCATTAAATATCAAACGCTTACTTGACATAATTAACATTGGCACCGAAAAGTCTTGTAGTAGCTTTTTAGAAATGTCGTGTTCTAGCCATTTAGAAATGTCGCATTTGGACCTCGGTAAGCTTGCCGGTTCCCCGTCAGATCATGGAGCCGACGATGCACCGAACAGCTCTGGTGACATTG
>NZ_JACCQB010000113.1:0-2509 GCF_015712265.1 Burkholderia sp. 9777_1386
TGTGGGGGAGGCGCGTGGATTGGGGGCCGTTTGTGATTCGGTGTGCGGAAATTGGACAGTTGGGGGGGCGGTTTTTTGCGGCATGCGATCTGATGACGCGACAAGACCTGCGCTCACGCTTCTTCCGAGTGGCAGTTACCGACCCAGAGTCGCCTTTCACCGCATCGGACGTGCAACGTCGGTTTGTCGATCTTCGGCGGTCGCTCGATGAATACCTCCGGCCGTCGCGATGCTGCACACGCAATTTCCACGCGGAACCACACGTTTGGTAATACAACGATGGCTGACTGCTACACGCTATAGCTATCCAAGGCATCCGTAGGCACATGCAATTTGCTATCCGCCGTTAGCGCTTCCAGCAGATGTTTGACGGTAACTTGCACTCGTGGCGCGACAAGCGCCCGGTGTGGATACTGCATCACCATCTCATAGCTTCCGGGATGGTGAAACCTGTGGAGAATGACCTTCAGCGCACCGGAACGCAACCGATCCCACGCAAGATGCACCCCGACCTCCGCGATGCCAACGCTATCGCACGCCGCCTGCACCAGCGATTCCGGTGCGGATAGTGTCAGCATTGCCTTGCCGGAGGGGTCGATCGTCGTGATGCTTTTGTCGTCGCCCGTGAAGTTCCACGGCGCGACCTGGCCGCTCAGGAATCGCCGTGCAATGAGCCGGTGCGCGTGCAACGCATCCGGCGTTTCGGGCACGCCATGGTTCGCCAGATAGTCGGGAGACGCTACCAGTACTGTATTCAAGCGACAAATGGGGCGAGTCACGAGCGCGGAATCCGGGATGTTGCCGCCTCTTACCGCAATGTCGTAGCCGTCCCGGACAATATCGATGACCCGATCGTCGAAATCGACCTCGACCGACAGCGCCGGGTAGCGAGCGAGCAGCGCGGGCAGCGCCGGAAGCACGTGGTTATGCCCGAAGGCGGCACTCGTCGAAATCCGCACGCGCCCGGCCGGCACGGCCCGCTGGGCGGAAACCGTATCGATCGCGGCATCCAGTGTTTCAAGTGCGATGCGCGCGTGGCGCAAAAACGCCTCGCCTTCCTCTGTGAGTTTGAGTGTGCGGGTCGTCCGGTTCATCAGCCGCACACCCAATGCTTTTTCGAGGCCCGCCACGTTCTTGCTCACGGCAGCCGACGTGACGCCCAATTGTCGGGCCGCTGCCGCAAAACTTCCCGCATCCACGGCCTGGACGAGAGAAACGATGGCTCGAACACGCTGCGAAGAATCCACATTTCCTCCATGACTGACATCGCGCCGACCTGTCGTCGCGCCGCCGGATTCTAAACTTTCAGTTGAGGGTGGTTCAACCCTGCCAGAACTTCTCGTAATGAGTGACGCTCGTGACAATGGCGGACATCGCCCCTCCGTCCGAAGCTTGCGAGTCTTCAATGCTCATCACGATCCTCTATGACAGTGGCTATGGCCACACCGCGAAACAGGCCCAAGCCGTTGCAGACGGCGTTCGTCGCGTGCCGGGTGCCGAAGCGCAGTTGATCGCCGTTGCAGATGGCGATACGCCCTGGGAAAAACTCGCCGCGAGCGACGCGATCATCTTCGGTTCGCCGACCTACAACGGCACCGTCAGCGCGAGGCTCAAAAAGGTGATGGAGGACTCGACGCGGCCCGCGTGGATTCCCCAGTCGTGGCGGAACAAGGTTGCCGCAGGCTTTACGAATTCGGGCGCCATGCACGGCGACAAGCTGAATTCCCTCGTCACGATGGCGCTGTTTGCCGCCCAGCACGGGATGATCTGGGTCGGACTCGATATCTTCCCGGGCAAGTCGCCGCAGGAGAAGAATCGTGTCGGCGGATGGCTGGGCGCGATGGCGCAATCGGATGATGCATCACCGGACATCACCCCCATCGAGAGCGATATCGATACCGCTGCGTATCTGGGCGAGCGCGTCGCTCACGTGACCAGCCAGTTCATGTCAGGAGCCGCACGATGAAATTGCTTTGTCTCGACGTCCCGCTGCCGGGGGCCAGCCCGGACGCCTATCAGCCCCATCTTCTCGAAGAAGTGCGCCATGCGTGGCATCTGTATAAAACGGGCTTCGTGCGCGAAATCTCGTTCCGTCAGGACCGCCCGGGCGTCGCCATCATTGCCGAAAGCGATTCGGTCGATGCCGCGAGACAGGCGCTCGCCGAGTTTCCGCTGGCCAAGGTCGGCCTGATCGACTGGGAGATCATTCCGCTCGGCCCGTTCGTCGGCTGGGAGTCGCTGTTCGCGTCGCGCGACGCTTGACTGCTGCGGCAGCGTCTATCGCGGTGTCGGTCCGTGGTTGTCGTGTAGCGCTGACGCGGGATAAATCGTCAACCACGGGCCTGCCGCAGTCTGCTTATCGGCGTTGTGTGACCGTAGACCTGTAGTAGCTTTTTAGAAATGTCGTGTTCTAGCCATTTAGAAATGTCGCATTTGGACCTCGGTAAGCTTGCCGGTTCCCCGTCAGATCATGGAGCCGACGATGCACCGAACAGCTCTGGTGACATTG
>NZ_JACCQB010000114.1:0-2311 GCF_015712265.1 Burkholderia sp. 9777_1386
TGTCAACCTCGGCCGTAATTTCCCCAGAAGTGTCGAAGTAAAATTCCCCACCCTGTTCGGACGGTGATCAACCGGCGACGTGATCGAATGGGTTCCTTCGGGGGCGGCCCGGGCGCCGGCGAGCCGGTTCAGCGGGCACGGGGTTCAGGGAAGACAGACGGTTGCGCAGATGGTCCGGCAGCAGATCGGCGTGTTCTCGCAGGCGGTACGATGTGCCTTCGATCTGCACGACGATCGCGTGGTGCAGCAGCCGGTCGAGCAACGCCGCGGCCACCACGCTGTCGCCGAACACGTCACCCCATTCACCGAAGCTGCGGTTGGACGTCAGGATGATCGCGCAGCGCTCGTAGCAGGCGTTGACGAGCTGGAAGAACAGATTGCCGCCGTTGGAGCCGATGGGCAGGTAGCCGATCTCGTCGACGATGAGCAGGCTGTTACGGGCAAGGAAGCGCACGCGCTGCGCCAAGTTGCCTTCCCGTTCGGCCTTGGCCATCGAGTTCACGATCTCGGCCAGAGAGCCGAAGTAGACGCTCTTGCCCGCGCGTACGGCTTCCACGCCCAGCGCAATGGACAGGTGCGATTTGCCCGTGCCGGGCGGCCCCAGGAAGTGAACGGTCTGTCGTCGTTCGATGAACTCGAGTTGCGCAAGCGTCATGATGCGATCGCGATCCAGGCTCGGCTGGAAGCTGAAGTCGTAGCCGGCCAGCGTCTTGATCGTGCCGAGCCGCGCGGTCTGCAGCGCCATCCGGATGCGGCGTGTTTCGCGTGTCGTGAACTCCTCGCCCAGCAACGTTTCCAGCACTTCGAGCATCGAACTGTCGCCTTGCTCGAAGCGGTTCAGGGTGGCATCCAGCGTTTCGAGCGCGCGCGGCATGCGCAGGCCGACGAGATAGCGCCGGATGCGCTCCAGTGTCGAGGCAGGCATGCTGTTCATGCGGTCCTCCCGGCTTCTGCGAGACGTCTTGCGACCTGGTCATAGAACGACAAGGGCCGGCGAGCCACGCTCGCCGTCACCGATGGCACGGGGTGCCGTGCCGGCTGCTTACGCTGGTTTGCACGCCGATGACCGGGCAACAGCGAGGTTCGTCGCCGGCCTTCCAACACGGGATGCACCGCCAGCAGTTCACCGTCCTCGTAGATACGGATCTCGTGAGCCAGACTGTGGACGTCGAGCACGCGCTTGCGCGTACGATCGGGCACGCTGTAGTAGTTGCCGCCGACCGAGACGAGACCTTCGTGGCTCACGCGCCGCTCAAGCCGGATCACGCCGTTGAAGGTGCCGGCCGGCAACGCCTGCAGCGTAGGACGCTCCTCACTGAAGTGCTGAGCGACGACGCGGTGCGTGGTGCCGTGCACGCGGACATTGGCAACCGTGTCGAGCCACTCGCGCAACTGTCGGTTCAGGTCGGCGAGATTCTGGAAGCGACGCGCCAGGAAGAAGTCCTGCCGGATATAGCGGTACGGCCGCTCGACCTTGCCTTTGGTCTTGGCGCGATACGCCTTGCAGGCGCGCGGCGCGAAGCCGTAGTGCTGCGCAAACGCGACCAGCTTCGCGTTGTAGACGATGTGCTTCTCGACTTCGCCCAGCACAGCCGCCTTCATCCGGTCGTACAGAATCTCGTGCGGAGCGCCGCCGAGGTGCTCGAACGCTTCCATGTGGCAGCGCAGGACGGTCTGCAGGTCCTGATGCTCGACGAAGCGTCCCCAGAGATAACGGCTGTGTCCAAGCACGATCGAGAACAGCCAGATCGAACGTCGCTGGCCAGGCGCGTCGTCGAACTCGACATTGAAGTGGGCGAAATCCACCTGCGCTTGATGCCCCGCAGGCGTTTCAAAGCGCACCTCGAAGCCGCGCTGGCGTGGGGGGCGGACCTCCCGAACGAGATCGCCCAGCGCCGTGCGGCCGCCCGCGTAACCCATGGCTCGAATCTCGCGCAGCAGACGCTCGACGCTCAGGTCGGGAAACTCGCGGACACGTTCGGTGACGTAGTGGACGAACGGATCGACCACGCACGGTCGCGGTGCGCGCGGACCGTAACGCGGCGCCTGAACGCCATTCCTGATGTATTTACGAACGGTCTTGCGGTCCATACTCAGTCGAGCAGCGATGGCCGAAATACTCAGCCCTTGCCGATGCAATTCCAGAATCGTCATCACTTCCTCCAGCTCGACCACCGACACCCCCACGACGGATCTCCAGGGCGATATGGTCGGCGATCGACAGGACGGCGCCGCTACCGCGGCGCCGTCAGACAAAAAACTGGGGAAAATTACTTCGACGAAAGTGGGGAGTATCTATCCGACGCTGACA
>NZ_JACCQB010000115.1:0-2255 GCF_015712265.1 Burkholderia sp. 9777_1386
CCGGCTTCGGCTTCCTTCAGAAACCCGATGATTTGCTGTTCCGTAAAGCGCTTCTTCATGTTCGTCTTCTTCTCCGAAAACGAACTTTACTAGACTCCAGCTGGCCCTGTTTGCAGGGGGCAGGTCACTTTGATACTCGGACAAGCTTCTGGGGACTATGGCAGCGCGACCAAAGCAAGGGAAAATACCCTCATCGTATCCGCCAGTCCACGGTCATCCATCGAGGCCCTCCATGAGGCTTCGTCACGTAGCGCTTGTGCTCACATCCACTTTGTTGATGGCATGGGGGCCGGACAAGCTGCTCTCTGATCAGTACTCACCGAACCGGGGGGATGCGGACAAAATCTTGGACTACTTTGGAGGTAGTCCATGTATTCATACGAAGACCGCGTTCGGGCGGTCGAGCTGTACCTGAAACTCGGAAAGCGCGTCAAGGCGACAATCCGCCAGTTAGGTTGGGACGAAATGTTGCCCAGAGTCAAGGAGGTGCGCCGCTTTGGCTCCCCTCTCGGCTTGATGAGTTTTACAGACCCGTTCAGAGAGCGCATAACCGACGTGATCACCTGGGGGAACGGCCCGGAAGCGAACTCCACTGCATCCTCATCGCCTGATGCCATGGCCTCGTAGCCTGCATCGCTCACCACCTCTAGCGGGGGTTGGACGGTTGCTGTGCTGCGGAAACAACTGGACCTTCGCCGTGCTCTCAAATGTCAGCTTTAGGACAGGCCGGTTGAATCCACCACTCCTTTGGGCCGTTCAGAGCCGTTCGCGTCGCCTCAGAATCGCCATTCGCGGTCACGTGCCAATCCTGACGCAGGGATGAACGCGACAGCGAGATAGGAGCCTTATCACCACGGCTCGATGGTCGGTTCAAACTCAGGTTCCGCATACCGCGTGGTTGCTGATGCCAGCGTTCCAGGGAAGTTGACACCGCTCTTCGCGACTCCGGGCTCGGTGACAATGCGGTGACCGGACGTGCTCCGGCGGGCCAGAATTGACGCGTAATATATTGGACTGGCTTTGCTTGGGTGATCGCCCGAGTACGATATCGCTTTGCTGGCGTTCGACAAATTCTCCAAGACCCCCATATGCGTATCCCTCCGCTCAGGGCAATCATTGCGTTCGAAAGCGTGGCCCGGACCAAAAGCGTCAACCGTGCGGCGGAAGAACTGGGCCTTACCGCGTCCGCGGTGAGTCACCAGCTCAGCAACCTCGAATCGCAGATCGGCCAGCCGTTGTTCCAGCGATTAGGACGGGGACTGGTCCTCACGCCGACCGGAGAACGCTATCTGGCCGACGTGACGGGCTCGCTCGCCGACCTGAGCCGCGCGACCGAGCGCGCGTCGAGCCGCAACGAAGTCGATATTCTGCGCGTGCATACGAGCCCGAGCTTCGGGCTGATGTGGTTGCTACCGCGGCTGTCGTCGTTTCAGGAGGCGAACGGCGATATCCAGCTGAACCTCGCGTGCTCTTACGAAAACGTGTCGTTCTCGAACGGCTTCTACGATATCGACGTCCGGCACGGCTACGGCAACTGGGACAACCTCGAGGTCCGGACCGTGCGCGGCGAATTCATCGCGCCGCTCGCGTCCCCGCGCTATCTCGAACGGCATCCGGTGAACACACCGGAGGACCTGCTCGCGCAGCGGCTGATCTATTCCGAAACGCCGCTGGTCCAGTGGAAGCAGTGGTTCGGCCGGACCGGCGTGCCGCTCGCGGCGCAGAAGACCTTCGATTTTTCGTTCGACCGTTCGTACATGTCGCTCGAAACCGCCGCGCTCGGTCTCGGCATTGCGCTCGAAAGCCTGATGCTCGCGTCGGCGAAGATCCGCGAAGGACTGCTGGTGCCGGTGTTCGGCGAGCGCCATGCGGTCGAAGTCGGCGCGCATCATCTCGTTTACCCGCGGCAGAACGCAGAGTTGCCGCGCGTGAAGCGCTTTCTGGCGTGGATCGAGCGGGAGGTCGCGGCGCACGCGCGAGCGGACTGAACGCGCCGTCCCGCGGCGCCCGCGATATTGCGCTGCAGCACCGACGGCGCGCCGTCATCTGAAATTTTCTCAACTATGGCTGAGCGTTTCCGCGTTGATGCGGGTGTCCGGTAAGCCGACACTCCAGGCAACACATCAACACAGCAACCATCTTGAGACAGCCCATGTCATGCGCAATTGAAATCCGGCTGCCAACGCTCGCCAGTGCGAGCGATGGCGTTGAGCGTGATGAGCAGCTTGCGCATGCATGCGACGAGGGCGACCTTC
>NZ_JACCQB010000117.1:0-1727 GCF_015712265.1 Burkholderia sp. 9777_1386
CGCTTCAGCACCACGAACGCCACGACCGCCTCGCCCGTCGTATCGTCCGGACGGCCGACCACCGCTGCCTCGGCCACGAGTGCATGCGACACCAGCGCCGACTCGATCTCCATCGTGCCGAGCCGGTGGCCCGACACGTTCAGCACGTCGTCGATCCGGCCCATGATCGTGAAGTAGCCGGTCTCCTTGTCGCGCACGGTGCCGTCGCCGGCCAGATAGAGCGTGCCGCCGAGCTCTTCCGGGTAGTAGCTTTTCTTGAAACGCTCCGGGTCGCCCCAGATCGTGCGGATCATCGCGGGCCACGGGCGCTTGACGACCAAAATGCCGCCTTGCCCGTTCGGCACGTCCTGCCCCGTCTCGTCGACCACCGCGGCCGTGATGCCCGGCAGCGGCAGCGTGCACGAACCCGGCACGGTCGGCGTGGCGCCCGGCAGCGGCGTGATCATGTGGCCGCCGGTCTCGGTCTGCCACCACGTATCGACGATCGGGCAGCGCTCGTGGCCGACGTGCTTGTGGTACCACATCCACGCTTCCGGATTGATCGGCTCGCCGACCGTGCCGATGATGCGCAGGCTCGACAGGTCATAGCTCTTCGGATGCACCTTGTCGTCGGCTTCGGCCGCCTTGATCAGCGAACGGATCGCGGTCGGCGCGGTGTAGAACACGGTGACCTTGTGATCGCCGATCATCTTCCAGAAGCGGCCGGCGTCCGGATACGTCGGCACGCCTTCGAACACGACCTGCGTGCCGCCGCATGCGAGCGGGCCGTAGGTGATGTACGTGTGGCCCGTGACCCAGCCGATGTCGGCCGTGCACCAGAACACGTCGTCGGGTTTCCAGTCGAAGGTCCACTTCATCGTCTGCGCGGCCCACAGCAGGTAGCCGCCCGTGCTGTGCTGCACGCCCTTCGGCTTGCCGGTCGAGCCCGACGTATACAGGATGAACAGCGGATGCTCGGCGCCGACCCAGGTCGGCTCGCAGCGGTCGGATTCGCCGTCCACCAACTCGTGCATCCACAGGTCGCGGCCTGCATGCCAGTCGATCTTGCCGCCGGTGCGGCGATAGACGATCACGCTCTTGACCGCTTCGCAGCCGCCCAGCGCGATCGCCTCGTCGGCGATGCTCTTGAGCGGCAGCGTCTTGCCGCCGCGCGCCTGCTCGTCGGCGGTGATCAGCGCGACCGCGCCGACGTCGACGAGCCGCTCGTTCAGCGATTTCGCGGAGAAGCCGCCGAACACGACCGAGTGGGTCGCGCCGATGCGCGCGCAGGCCTGCATCGCGACGATGCCTTCGATCGACATCGGAATGTAGATGACGACGCGATCGCCCTTGCCGATCCCGCGTTTCTTCAGCGCATTCGCGAAGCGCGATACGCGCGCGAGGAGATCGGCATAGGTGACGCGGGTGACGGTGCCGTCGTCGGCCTCGAAGATCACCGCGACGCGCTCGCCGTGGCCGGCTTCGACGTGACGGTCGAGACAGTTGTACGACGCGTTCAGCTCGCCGTCGTCGAACCAGGTGTAGAACGGCGCGTTGCGCTCGTCGAGCACCTTCGTGAACGGCTTGTGCCACGTGAGGCCTGCGCGCGCGAGACGCGCCCAGAAGCCTTCGTAATCCTGCTCGGCCTCGGCGACGAGCGCGCGATAGGCCGGCATGCCGGAAATGGCCGCCGTCTTCTCGAGCGCCGCGGGCGGCGCGAACTGACGGGTTTCGTGAAGAACCGATTC
>NZ_JACCQB010000118.1:0-1652 GCF_015712265.1 Burkholderia sp. 9777_1386
GCAATACGGCCCGCGCGAATCGATGGAATACGACGTCGTGATCGTCGGCGGCGGCCCCGCCGGGCTGTCGGCGGCGATCCGGCTCAAGCAGCTGGCCGCCGAGAAAGGCGCCGAGATCGGCGTGTGCGTGCTCGAGAAGGGTTCCGAGATCGGCGCGCACATCCTGTCGGGCGCGGTGATGGACCCGCGCGCGATCACCGAGCTGTTTCCCGACTGGAAGGAGCGCGGCGCGCCGCTCGACGTCGAGGTGACGGAAGACCGCTTCCTGTTCCTGTCCGAGAAGAGCGCGGTCACGACGCCGAACTGGGCGCTGCCCGACAACTTCAAGAATCACGGCAACTACGTGATTTCGCTGGGCAACGTCACGCGCTGGCTGGGCCAGCAGGCGGAAGCCTTGGGCGTCGAGATCTTCCCCGGCTTCCCCGCCGCGGAGATTCTCTACAACGACGACGGCTCCGTGAAGGGCGTCGCGACCGGCAACATGGGCGTGGGCAAGGACGGCGAGCCGACCGAGAACTTCCAGCTCGGCATGGAGCTGCACGCGAAGTACACGCTGTTCGCCGAAGGCTGCCGCGGCCATCTCGGCCGCCAGCTGATCTCGAAATTCAAGCTCGACGCGAACGCCGATCCGCAGGCGTACGGGATCGGCATCAAGGAACTGTGGGAAATCGATCCGGCCAAGCACAAGCCGGGCCTCGTGATCCACACGGCCGGCTGGCCGCTGAAGTCCGATACGTACGGCGGCTCGTTCCTGTATCACATGGACAACAACCAGGTCGTGGTCGGCTTCGTGGTGGGCCTGGGCTACACGAACCCGTACCTGTCGCCGTTCGAGGAATTCCAGCGCTACAAGACGCACCCGTCGATCCGCGCATTCCTCGAGGGCGGCAAGCGCGTGTCGTACGGCGCGCGCGCGATCACGGCCGGCGGCCTGCTGTCGCTGCCGAAGACGGTGTTCCCGGGCGGCGCGCTGATCGGTGACGACGCGGGTTTCCTGAACGCGTCGCGGATCAAGGGCAGCCACGCGGCGATCAAGACCGGCATGCTGGCGGCCGATGCGGCATTCGACGCGGTGCAGGCCGGCCGTCAGTCGGACGAGCTCAATGCGTATCCGGATGCGTTCAAGCAATCGTGGCTGTACACGGAGCTGTACCGCGCGCGCAACTTCAAGCAGTGGATGGCCAAGGGCCTGTACCTGGGCACGCTGATGGTCGGGCTCGAGCAGAAGGTGATGGGCGGCAACGTGCCATGGACGCTGCATCACCAGCATGCGGACCACGAGATGCTGAAGCCGGCGTCGCAGTGCGAGCCGATCGCGTATCCGAAGCCGGACGGCAAGCTGACGTTCGACCGGCTGTCGTCGGTGTTCATCTCGAACACGAACCACGAGGAGAACCAGCCGGCGCACCTGACGCTGAAGGATGCGAGCGTGCCGGTGAACGTGAACCTGCGTACCTACGCGGGGCCGGAGGCGCGTTTCTGCCCGGCGGCGGTGTACGAGTTCGTGAAGAACGACGACGGCAGCGAGCGCCTCGTGATCAACGCGCAGAACTGCGTGCACTGCAAGACCTGCGACATCAAGGACCCGACGCAGAACATCGTGTGGGTCACGCCGGAAGGCGGCGGCGGGCCGAATTACCCGAACATGTAAC
>NZ_JACCQB010000119.1:0-1528 GCF_015712265.1 Burkholderia sp. 9777_1386
TGTTGCTGTTGGCCGCGTGCGCGCAGGATCCGTCCGTCACCGGGAACACGGTACGGATCTGCGACGACACAGGTTGTTCCGATCGCCCTAAAGATCAGGTCTCCTATCAAAAAAGGGACGAGGCGGAAGACCGCGAAGAGCCGCACATCGCCGCGCTCAAGCAGACCGCGAAGACCCAGCCGAAGGCCGCCTACGACCTCGGCCTGCGCTATTTCCGCGGCGACGGCGTGCGCCAGGACAGCTACCAGGCGCTCAAGTGGATGCGCGAGGCCGCCGAACGCGGCGACCTGAACGCGCAGAAGGCGCTCGGCAGTTTCTACCTGTTCGGCCTCGAGGAAATGGGCTCGGATGCGCGCGAAGCGGAGAAGTGGCTGTCGATCGCGGCCGGCCGCGGCGACAAGGAATCGAAAAAGCTGCTCGATCTCGCGCGCAAGGCGAAGAAAGAAGACGAAGAAGACTGGAAATGGCGCACGCAATGGCGTGACGTCTATTACGGCTACTGGTACTCGGGCTATCCGTACTACGGCGTCTGGCAGCAGACGTACTGGTACTACTGACCGGGCATCGAGCAACGGGGGCAGCCGCGGGGAGACCACCATCGCGCGCCACGCCGGGGGGCTTATCGAAGTTCGCACGGACGCATAAGCCGAACAACGACTCTAATCGATCGACAACGACAATGAAGACCAACCTTCTCCAACGTCTCACTCAAGGTGCGCTGGTTGCAGCGCTTGGCGCGTCCGTCGCGGGTTGCGGCGGCGTGGTGACGCCCGGCGGGCAGAACGCCGGCGTGACGGGCGCCGCGGCTGGCGGCGCGAGCGCCGGCGCCGATTCGCAACTGCAGCGCTGCACGTCGCCGCTCGGCACGATCGCGGTCGACGACGGCCGCAATGCCGACTGGTGGGGCCCGTTCGGCAGCGCGACCAAGATGACCACAATCGACCCGCTGCTGCGCCTGGCGGTGCAGCAGTCGAACTGCTTCGTGATCACGTCGATCGGCAACCAGAAGAGCGACGCGCGCCTGTCGCGCATCACGCAGCTGCAGCGCAACTCGGGCGAATACCGCGCGGGCTCGAAGCAGCAGAAGGGCCAGCGTGTCGCGGCCGACTACTACATGGAGCCGCAGATCGTGATCAACGATTCGCCGATCGGCGGGATCGGCAGCATGATCGGCGGGCTGATCGGCAACAGCGCGGTGGCGGCGGTGGCGGGCCACCTGCAGACGAAGGCGTCGGTCGTGACGCTGACGCTGTTCGACGTGCGCTCGGCGGTGCAGATCGCGGCGTCGGAGGGCAGCTCGACGGCGACTAACTACGGCGCGGCGCTGGGTGGGTTCGGCGGCGGCGTGGGCGGTGCGCTGGCGGGCTTCTCGTCGACGCCGGAAGGCAAGGCGACGGTCGTCGCGTTCATCGATGCGTACAACAAGATGGTCGTCGCGCTGCGCAGCTACAAGGCGCAGGACGTCAAGGGCGGGCTGGGCCGCGGTGGCCAGCTGCAGGTCAACTGACGTCGCCGGGCCGGCGAGGGC